>DAHUXA010000250.1 GCA_027307405.1 Hyphomicrobiales bacterium
CATGGGCAAACGCGGGCTCAAGCAGGTGGCCGAACTTTGCTTTCATAAGAGCCATTACGCGGCGGTCAAAATCGGCAAGCTTAAAGGGTTTGAGATCAACCCGCAGGCCCCAACGAAGCCGTTCTTTAAAGAATTTGTGGTGCGGCTGCCTGCTTCGGTCGGTGAGGTCAATGCACACTTACGGAAACAGCACGGCATTATCGGCGGCTACGATCTTGGCCGAGACGACCCACATCTAAAAGACCGCATGCTCGTCGCGGTGACAGAGGTCAACACGCGCGCCAGCATCGATCGACTGTTAGCAGCACTTGGCGAGGTCGCAAAATGATCGGCCATAAAATTCCCACTGTTTACGAACGCAGCGTGTTCGGTCGGTGCGGCGTCGCTTTGCCTGCGCGCGACGTGCCCGAGGCACCTCTATCCGCAGTCGAATTGCGCACCGATTGTGGCCTACCGGAGCTGTCACAGCTTGACGTGGCGCGGCACTATCTGTTGCTCTCGCAACGAAATTTCGGCGTCGATAGCGGGTTCTATCCGCTCGGCTCCTGCACCATGAAGTTCAATCCGAAAATCAACGAGCAAATCGCGCGGTTACCCGGATTTGCGGAGTCGCATCCGTTGCAGGACCCCGAGACCGTGCAGGGCAACCTCGCACTTATGTTCGAGCTGCAGCAATGGCTGGCCGAGATTGGTGGCTTTGCCAGCGTATCGCTGCAACCTTCGGCCGGTGCGCAAGGCGAATTCACCGGCCTTTTGATGATGCGCGCCTATTACCGCGAGTGCGGCGATTTAAAGCGCACGCGCATTCTCATCCCCGACTCCGCCCATGGTACCAACCCGGCTTCGACCACCATGGCGGGCTTCACGGCAGTGGAACTGCCGTCCGACGCACGCGGCAATGTCGACCTTGAGGCGGTACGCGTCGCCTGCGACGACACCGTTGCCGGCATCATGATCACCAACCCCAACACGCTCGGGCTGTTCGAGGAGCACATCGGAGAGGTGGTGAGACTGGTGCATGCGTGCGGCGGTCTCGTTTATGGCGACGGCGCCAACATGAACGCACTCGCCGGCATTGCGCGACCAGGCGATCTCGGTTTCGACGTGATGCATTACAATCTGCACAAAACTTTCTCCACCCCACACGGTGGCGGCGGACCCGGTTCCGGTCCGGTTGGGGTGTCGGCGCGGCTCAAGGAGTTCTTGCCAGGGCCGGTGGTCGAATACATGCGCGATACAGACGGCGCACGCTATGTCTTGGCGATGCCGGCCAAGTCGATCGGCCAGGTGTCCACCTTTTACGGCAATTTTGGTATGTTGGTGCGCGCTTACGCCTACATCCGCCAGCACGGCGCGGACGGACTGCGCGAGAATTCCGAGCACGCGGTGCTCAATGCCAATTATCTGCGTGTCAAGCTACGTGATACTTTTGCCGTGCCGTTCGACCGCACCAACATGCACGAATTCGTATGCCGCGGTGCGATCGATGGCACAGGCGTGCGGGCACTCGACGTGAGCAAGCGGCTGCTCGACTACGGCTTTCACCCGCCAACTAATTATTTTCCGCTGATTGTGTCGGAGGCACTGATGATCGAGCCGACCGAGACCGAAGCCAAGCCGACGCTCGATGCCTTCATCGAAGCGATGCAAGCCATCGCAAAAGAGGCAGCAAACGATCCCGCGCTGGTTAAAGGGGCTCCACACGAGATGCCGGTCAAGCGGCTCGACGAGGTCAAAGCCGCGCGCGAACTGATATTCTGCGATCGAGTCAAAGCTGCCAACGACTGACGCGAGGTAAGAGCGGCAAATGCCGGGGCCGCAGGTCGCAACAGAGCTTAGCCGCACGCCACTCCACGGCCTGCACGTGCGGCTCGGCGCGCGCATGGTTTCGTTCGCGGGCTATGATATGCCTGTGCAGTATCCCTCTGGAATTATCAAAGAGCACCTGCACACTCGCGCCGCGGCCGGGTTGTTCGATGTTTCGCATATGGGTCAGATCGCACTCCGTCCGCGCTCCGGCCGTATTGAGGACGCAGCGCGGGCGCTCGAAATGCTAATACCCGGCGATATTCTTGGCCTTGCTATGGGCCGGCAGCGCTACACGCTGTTTACCAATGCCGCCGGCGGCGTGCTTGATGATCTCATGGTGTCGAACCAGGGCGATCATTTGATGATGGTGGTCAATGCGGCGCGCAAAGCAGCCGACGAGGCCCATCTGCGCTTGCATCTATCGGACTCTTGTTTGGTCGAACCTTTGGTCGATCGTGCGCTCGTCGCATTGCAGGGACCAATGGCGGAGGCCGTATTCGCTGCGTTTGCGCCCGATTTGCGCGCCATGACATTCATGGACGTCAAGACCATTACGCTGCTCGGCGAGGCCTGCATCGTCTCTCGATCAGGATATACCGGCGAGGACGGCTTCGAGATCAGCGTACCGGCCCGGGTGGCTGAAGCTTTTTGCGAAGTGCTGCTACGCAATCCCGCGGTGGCGCCGATCGGCCTCGGCGCACGCGACAGCCTCCGACTCGAAGCGGGGTTCTGCCTATACGGTTCCGACCTTGATGAGACAACGACACCAGTCGAGGCAGGGTTGGATTGGACAATTCCAAAGGCACGTCGTACCGGCGGCGAGCGAGCCAGTGGCTTTGCCGGCGCCGAGGCGGTCCTCGGACAACTCGCAACTGGTGCTGCCCGTCGACGAGTCGGACTGCGACCGGAGGGCCGGGCGCCGATGCGTCGCGGCGCCTTGCTCTTCCGTGCAGCGAACGCGACTACCCCGGTCGGCATCGTGACCTCAGGCGGGTTTGGTCCGAGTTTAGACGCACCGATCAGCATGGGCTATGTTTCGCGCGACGCAGGCGTGCTCAACACGCAACTATTCGCAGAGGTGCGCGGCAAGCGGCTCCCCCTCACAGTTTCAAAGCTGCCGTTCATGCCAACACATTACAAAAGCCTTCGCTCGCCTCAGAAGGGTGCAAACGCATGCTGAAATACACAAAAGATCACGAATGGCTCCGCCTCGATGGCGATGGTGTTGCAACTGTCGGAATTACATCCTATGCGCAAGAGCATCTTGGCGACCTTGTCTTCGTCGAACTGCCGAGCACCGGTACGAAACTCAGCAAGGGCGCGATTGCAGCCACTGTGGAATCAGTGAAGGCGGCATCCGAGGTCTATGCGCCAGTCGGAGGCGAGGTCTTGAGCGTGAACGACAAACTCACAACCGAACCCGGGCTGGTCAATGCCGAACCAACTGGTGATGGCTGGCTATTTAAGATGAAGATTGCCGACGGTGCCGAGCTCGACACGTTGCTGGATGAACAAACTTACAAGAGCCTCACAACCGCCCACGATGGCCATTAAGCCGCAAAGCACGCGTCCTTCCAGCATCACAATCACGTTCCATAACCTCATCCCGTGCCTTGCCCCTTGCAATGTCCGCTTTACCCGTGAAAGCAAACATTTGCAGTGCACAAATCAATGTCCGCTAAGGGCCAAAAGCGGACATTTGCATTGCTTTGCAGCGGCAACTTCTTCTTGAAGCCCTTTGACAAGGATCAATGCAAATTGTCCGTAAGCAGTGCCAATTCCAAACAACAATAATAAGGAGGCGTCCATGACATGCGACAGATGCGGCAATACGCTAATCGCCGCTGAATGTTCGGAATATGTCACCGACGGATTGGTCCTC
>DAHUXA010000251.1 GCA_027307405.1 Hyphomicrobiales bacterium
ATCCCGACAAGCGGCAGACTACGTCGATCGCATCCTCAAGGGTGAGAAGCCCGAGGACTTGCCGATCCAGCAGCCGACCAAGTTCGAGCTCGTGATCAACCTCAAGACCGCCAAGGCGCTCGGCCTCACCGTGCCACCGGCGCTGCTAGCCCGCGCCGACGAGGTGATCGAATAACGATCCTTTTTGGTGCGGTGCATGAGTCCGCTTTTGGCCCATAGCGGACATCCCTAGTTGCACCGCACATGTCCGCTTTCGGGGGTAAAGCAGACACCACTTTTCGCGGGAGTCCGCTTTCGCGGTCGCTATCGGGAGTAAAGCTGACATGCCCTTTCGCACTGCATATGTCTGCTTTTGACCCAAAGCGGACATTGTTGCCCGGGGCGATACCTTCTACATTTAAGTAAGCGTAGCTTCCGGGGGCATCATTATGGCTGAAGGCCGCGTCGATCGCAGGCTAGCCGCCATTCTAGCCGGAGACGTTGCCGGCTACAGCCGTCTGATGGGAGCCGACGAAGAGGGCACACTATCGCGCCTCAATGCTCATCGGCGTGAGTTTCTGGAACCCAAGATTGCGGAACATCGCGGTCGCATCGTCAAGCGGATCGGCGACGGTGTCCTGATTGAGTTCGCAAGTGCGGTTGATGCCGTGCGCTGTGCCGTCGAAATTCAAAAAGGCATGATCGAGCGCAACGCGTCGGTGCCGCAAGAAAAGCGCATCGAAATCCGCTATGGCGTTCATATCGGAGACATCATTATTGAAGAAGGCGACATATTCGGCGACGGCGTGAATATTGCCGCGCGGCTTGAAGGGATCGCCCAGCCCGGAGGCATCTGCATCTCTGACGATGCGTACCGACAGGTGCGCGGCAAGCTCGATGTAGACTTCCTGGACGCAGGCGAACAGGAGCTCAAGAACATCGCACGGCCGGTGCGGGTCTACCAACTGCAGCTTGGCAGCGGGTCGACGGAAGCCCCCGCGCTTGTGCTGCCCCATAAGCCGTCAATTGCAGTCCTGCCCTTCCAGAACTTGAGTGGCGATCCCGACCAGGAATATTTCGCCGACGGCATGGTCGAGGACATCATCACCGGGCTCTCGCGCATAAAGTGGCTATTCGTTATCGCGCGCAATTCGACCTTCACCTACAAGGGCCGGTTGGTGGACGTGAAACAGGTCGGTCGGGAACTCGGCGTCCGCTATGTGCTCGAAGGCAGCGTACGCAAGGCAGCAGACCGCGTGCGCATCACCGGGCAGCTCATCGACGCCTCAACCGGAGCACATGTTTGGGCCGAGCGCTATGACCGCCGGCTAGAAGACCTCTTCGCACTGCAAGACGAAATCACCTTGAGCGTCGTCGGCGCGATTGAGCCAAGTTTACGCGATGCGGAGATTGAGCGCGTCAAGCGCAAACGGCCTGATAGTCTCGACGCCTACGACCTTGTTCTGCGCGCCATTCCTCACGTCTACGTCGCGATGCCAGAGGAGGCAGCCAAGGCCGTGCCGCTGCTCGAAAAGGCACTGGCGCTGGAACCCAGCTATGCAGGTGCCCACGGTTTACTCGCCTGGTGCCACGAAATCTTGTTCGTTCGTGCCGGATTGAAGGAGGAGAACCGTGTGGCGGCTATTAGCCACGCGCGGGCTGCGATTACCAATGGTCGCGACGACGCTACTGCGTTGGCACTCGGCGCATTTGCCACGGGAATGGTGGAACATAACCGTGCCACGGCTATTGAAGCGTTCGAGCGAGCGCTCGCGCTTAGCCCATCTTCCGCATTCACGCTTTTCCTCGGGTGCATCGTAATGGCTTACGGCGGCGAGGCAGAACGCGCCATCGACTGGGGAACGCGTGCATTGCGGGTTAGCCCGATCGACCGGCTCGCCTATACCGCCCAGCATGTAATCGCGCTCGCACATTTTCTGCGTGGGCGCTACGCGGAAGCAGAAAGTTATGCCCGTCGCGCTATCCAATCCAATCCGAGCTTTAGTGTCGCTCACAGCCTGCTTGCGGCCATACTTGCAAAACTCGGGCGAATAGAGGACGCCAAAATGGCTGCTATGCAGGTGCTTGCGCTGCAACCATCCTTTAGCTCATCTGGAACCTGTACCGCCCTCGGGATCGTACCGGTACTGGCAGAGCCATTAGCGCAAGCTTGGCGCGAGGCCGGTCTGCCGCCATAGAGGGCTCACACGCCAGGCGACTGCGAGATTTGCATTTGGCTGAATGTCCGCTATTGGCCCATAGCGGACATCCCTATTTGCACTGCACATGTCCGCTCTTGGGGGTGAAGCGGACATGCGTTGATGCAACGCAAATGTCTGCTTTAAGCGGACATCGCGGATTTTTGTGACGCGTGGGGAACTTCAACTCGGCGGGCGCGCCTCAGTCTACAGCCCCGACTGGATGGCTTTGAGCAGCCGGAAGCGCATCGCGCTGTCGTTGCTTGTGAGCGAGATCACGAAACGTACTCGCCCATGGTTGGAGGTGTCGGCATAGCCCGCCAGGGTGCGGACGCCGGGACCGGTACCGGTCTTGAAGAGCGCGCCGTCGCCGCGGCGGAGCAGGGTGGCATGGGGCTGGAAGAGGTGCAGCAACTGGGCAAGGCCGCGGGCCGTGAAGCGGTTGCCGCGGCTGATGCCCGAGCCTTCCTCGAGATGGATGGACTCCGCGAGGCCTTGCTTGCCGAGCATCTCGTTCGCGACCTGGAGCGACTTCTGGAGGCTGACGGGCCCGCCCAGGCGATGCCCGCCGATTTCCAGGAAAATTTGATTGGCGATGTAGTTGTTCGAGCCGACGAGCAACTCGACAAGGATCTTGGAAAGAGTGCGCGACTGGCGGTGAATGTAGGCCGGCTCCAGGCCCTTGGGCACCGCTCCGGTCGAGATCTTGCCCTTGACGCTGTCGCCGGCCCGCTCAATGAATGCGGCGATCAGCTCGCCGGCATATTGCAGGCCCACCGCGGGGTCCTGGGTCAGGCTGATGCGACCGCGACCCTGAGGGCCCCGCGCCCGGAACAGGCTGATAGCGAGCGGCGTGATCGGGGTCTGTGGCTCGGCGGAGGACACCGTCTTGCCCTTGCGCACGGCGTTGATCGTGTTGAAGTTCACCGCGAGCGCGGAGTTCAGCGCGTCATAGGCCTCCTTGGTGTCCTCGATGCCCGGGATGCGGATGTCGGAGGGGTAGTAGCTCGCGTCGAGCACGATGCCGCTTAACGGCTTCTTGCCGATTGCGGCGACCAGCTCCGGCGCGAGCTGAGCCAGCTCTTCGGAGACCAGAAACGGATCGCCGCCCCCGCGAATGTAGAGCACCCGGTCGTCGTCCAGGTAGAAGCGGGTCTCGAAGCGATAGTCGGCTCCCAGGATCTCCATCGCCAGCCACGCGGTCACGATCTTAGTGACGGAGGCAGGGACGAAGGGCTTGTCAGCGTTCTGAACCACCAACTCGTTGCCCTTTTCGTCCATCGCGAGCACCAGCCCCGACGGAGCGAGCGCCGCGACCTTCTCCTTGGCACCCGCCAGGGCTTGGGCAGGCAGCACGAGCAGGGCGCAGGCGAGAACGAGTAGATGAGACCACATGACGACTCCAGCCCCTGCACTCCAATTCGTCTTTGCCTTGTATCTTCGTAGTTGGCTCAACATAAGGCTATGGCCGTTTATGGCACTCAGCGGACATGCCGCTCGCGCCTGAGAAT
>DAHUXA010000252.1 GCA_027307405.1 Hyphomicrobiales bacterium
GCTCGAAGTCCTTGGTCGAGTCGTATTTCAAGTTGGTGAAAAGCGCAGGGGCGGACACATGTGATCCCATACTGGCGGCAAGCAGCGTATAGCCGTCATGCTCCGACCCCGCAGCCCGCGCTGTGCCAATCGTTCCGCCGGCGCCGCCCACATTTTCGATGACGATATTCTGGCCGAGGACCTTGCTCATGCCATCGGCCATGATCCGCGCCACCACGTCGCTGGGCCCGCCAGCCGGATAGGGAACAATCATCGTTATCGGATGTGTCGGATAGCTCTGCGCTATCGCCGGCAGGCCAGCTGTCATGAGTGCGGCTGCGGCGAACAGACCCGTGCAAATCTTCTTCATGAATCTCTCCCCACCTTGCGTTTACTCGGCGGCTAGCACCGCCATTTGTGCGTCTTGTCGTTTCTTTTCTTGAATCGCCATAAGCACTTTCTCCGGCGTCGCCGGCAACGCGGTGATGCGCACACCAACCGCGTCGTAGATAGCGTTCATGATCGCTGGACTTGTCGGCACCATAGCCGGTTCACCGACCCCCTTGACCCCCAGCGGTCCGATCGGATCGGGATCCTCGATGATGGTTGAATTGACTCGCGGCACGTCGAGTGCGGTCGGTAAAATATATTTGGCAAAACCCGACGTGCTGGTTCGCCCATTGTCGAGCTTATAGTCTTCCATCAGCCCCTGCCCGAGCGCCTGCACAATGCCGCCTTCGATCTGGCCTTCCACACCCTGCGGATTGACGGCGCGGCCGACATCATGCGCAGCCCAGATACCGAGCACCTGAACCTCTCCAGTTACCGTGTCGACCTCGACTTCGGCGACCTGAGCGCCGAACACATAGGCCTGCCAGGGCCGGCCAGAACCGTCGACCGGATCGAGACCGGTCGTGTCTGTACCGAAACTGGCCGAACCGACCGGAACCACGCCGCGGCTTTTCGCGGTATGCACCGCTTCGCCCATTGTGATGCGGTGATTGGTATTCTCGGCCCAAACCTCTCCGTTGCCGGTACGGATGGTTTCGGGCTCAACGTCCCAGACGTCGGCCATGACTTCGACCAGACGCTTGCGTGCCTCACGAGACGCGAGCGCGACGGCGTTGCCAATCATATAGGTTTGGCGGCTGGCCCCGGCGTGCGAGGCTTCGGGAGCGCGTGCGGTATCATTGTCACCGATCACCACGTGCTCGGGCTTCACGCCCATCTCGTGGGCGGCGACCTGCGCCAGCACGGTGAGAATGCCCTCCCCGATCTCGGTGACGCCGGTCACAACTTTCGCGCTTCCGCCGTCATCGAGCTCGGCCCAGGCAGCCGCACGGTCGATCACGGCAGTACGCGCAATGCCGTACCAGCAGGCAGCCATTCCTCGTCCGCGTTTGCGGGCCATGCGCTACTCCGCCGCTTTCTGTTTCTCCACCGCCGCAGACCGCGCACCCAGTGCGCACGGCGGCCGGACATCGTCGCGATTGAGATCCCCACGCTTTTCTCCTCGGGAAACCGGCGCGCCTGCTTCCCAGCCAGACGCTTTTTCCAATGCGTCGAGCGCCCGAGACAGGCTGACTGAACCGAGTTTGGCCTTTGTATGAGTCAGCGCACCATCGCGCATCGCGTTGATGCGCCGGATCTGGAATGGGTCGAGCCCAAGCCGCTCTGCGCAGATGTCCAGATGGGATTCGGTGGCAAATGCAGTTTGCAACGCGCCGAACGAACGAAAGGCGCCTGATGGCGTGTTGTTGGTGTAAATTCCGAAGGTGTCGACTTTGACGTTGGGAATGACATAAGGCCCGGCCGCCAAAATAGCGGCTTTGCGCATGACGCCTTCGGTGGACAGGCCGTAGGCGCCGCCATCACAGATCATCTTCATCTGCAGCGCGCGGATGCGACCGTCGCGCATCAGCCCCATGCGCAGCGTCGTTCGGGACGGATGGCGCTTGGCCGTGGAGATGATCGATTCCTCGCGCGTAAATACCAGCCGCACTGGACGCTGCGTTTTCATCGCAAGCAGCGCCAGCATGCCCTGGTAAATCATGTCCTCCTTGCCGCCAAAGCCGCCACCGACCGGGCTCATGATGAACCGCACTTTGCTGATCGGCGTGGCGATGATGCGGGCCAGCATATGACGATGATGGGTCACATTCTGGTCCGGCGAGACGATCGTCACCACGCCGTCGTGATCGACGTAAGCCAAGCCGGCCTCCGGCTCGAGATAGGCGTGCTCAATCGCCTGCGTGGAATAAGTTTCTTCGACGACAAGATCGGATTCCGCAAAGCCTCTGTCCATGTCGCCCACACGAATCGGAATATGTTTGGTGATGTTGTCAGGAGCGTAATCATGTAACACCGGCGCGCCGGGACGTATGGCTTCGTCCGGATCAAAAACGGCGGGCAGTGCCTCGTAGACGACCTTGATTGCGGCGAGCGCGCGCTTCGCGATGAGCGGGGTCTCGGCGGCGACCGCCGCCACGGCCTCCCCGACATAGCGGACCTTGCCGCGCGCCATGACGGGTTGATCGTTGACGAACACACCGAACCCATCTTCACCCGGGACGTCGGCGCTGGTGATGACACCTTCGACCCCTTCCATGGTTTCCGCGGCAGCCGTGTCGATAGACACGATGCGCGCATGCGCGTGCGGCGAACGCAGCACCTGTACTTGCAGCATCCCGGGCATGGTCATGTCGCCGGCATATTTCAGGCGGCCCGAGACCTTGCTTGGCGTGTCGATACGGCGCACGTTTTTGCCGATGAAGTCGCCATTCTCCGCGTCATCTTCCAGTAGCGCGCTCCCCGGCAAGCTGCCGTTCTGTACGTCGCGCGCCAGTTCGACCGCGTCGAATATCTTCTGATAGCCGGTGCAGCGGCAGATGTTGCCGCCGAGCCGCTCTTTGATTTCCTCGCGGTCGGCAAAGGGATTGGCCCGGAGTGCCGCGGTCGCCGCCATCACCATGCCGGGAATGCAATAGCCGCACTGGCTTGCACCCGTTTTATGGAAAGCCTTTTGCAGCACGCTGAGCTCGCCGGTTTTCGCCAGCGCCTCGACAGTCTCGATCGTCGTGTTTTGTGCTTTCGCCACCGGCAGCAGACAGGACTTCATCAGCACGCCGTCCACGAACACCGAGCAGGTGCCGCATTCGCCGGCGCCGCAGCCTTCCTTGTTGCCGGTCAGATTGAGATCGTCGCGGATGAAATCGAGCAGCCGCTGATGCGGCTTGGCCGTGCGCGAAACGTTGCGGCCGTTGATGGTGGCCTTGAATTGAAGGTCAGGCATAGGCCGCCTCCAGTTCGGATGCGAGCGCTCCTGGATCGGCGCCGGCGCGCCGAGCGGCATTGATCAGGCCGCGAAGCATGAATCCGCGCACCACCTCGCGACGATAGTCTTGCCGCGTGCGCGACGCGACAAGCGAGACTGGCATGTCGGCTGCTTGCTCAAGCCGCTCCACGTTGATTGGCCCGTTGCAAAGAAACGTCTCGACATCCTGAAGGCGAATGGGCCGCGGCCCTATGCCGGCAATGGCCAGTCGCACGTCCTCTATTTTGCGTCCTTGGTCATCGAGCTTGAGCAAGGTTGCCAGGTATACCAGCGAAATGACCAGTGAGCGGCGGTGACCGACTTTCTCAAAACTGCCGCCAAAATCGGGCAAGGTATCGCATTCAATCGCTAACAGTAGC
>DAHUXA010000253.1 GCA_027307405.1 Hyphomicrobiales bacterium
CAAGCGACGCCTATCGCCCGAAAGTGGTGTCCTGGGTGCTTGCCGGTGGTGTGTTCGCCGCAGTCCTCGGCCCGCAGCTTGTCATCTTCACGAAAGATCTTCTGTCGCCGCATCTGTTTGCCGCGAGTTATCTCGGCCAGTCGGCTTGCGCCCTGGCGGCAGCGGTCGTTTTGCAATTCGTCAAGGTGCCGCCGCTTGCCGCCACACAGCACGCCAGTGCCCGGCCGTTCGGTGAGATCGTGCGCAATTCGCGTTTCATAGTCGCAGTGGCCTGCGGCATGGCGAGCTATGGCATGATGAATATGGTGATGACCTCGGCGCCGCTCGCGATGGTCGGCTGTGGCCATTCGATCACCGATGCAGCACTCGGCATCCAATGGCATGTGTTGGCGATGTATGCGCCGAGCTTCATCACTGGCGCGCTGATCGCGCGCTTCGGAGTTGAGCGCATCACCGGCATCGGCCTGGGATTGATCGCTGCGGCCGCCGCCGTAAACATTGCCGGCATCACGGTGGCGCATTTCTGGAGCGCCCTGGTACTGCTTGGCTTCGGCTGGAATTTGTCCTTTATCGGCGCCACCACGTTGGTGACGCAGTGCCATCGGCCTCAGGAACGCAACAAGGTGCAGGCGTTCAACGACTTTTTGATTTTTGGCAGCATGGCGCTGAGCTCGTTCTCCTCGGGTCAACTGCTCGCCAAATTCGGCTGGACGCCCATCAATGAGGTCATCTTCCCGACCATCTTCGTCGCTGGCGCGTTGCTCGTCTGGCTTGCGTTGCGGCCGAGGGAACCTGCTGTGTGAGATGCCGTGCGCGAATCGGCACCGTTTCGCCCGGTAACATCGGACTGAGGGCCCGCCTCGGGCAGATCGCACGCAGGGTGCGACGACCCGGGATCACGAAGGTCACAGGAGGCCTGCGTGGTGGGCTCCTGGGCTTCTTGAGCCGCGGCAAAGAATACCCTTTTGAGAGTATTTTCCGCGTTGCACAGAGGCCGTCTTTTTGGCTATATCCGCGCGCTTTCCGGTCGGGGTGAAGCGCCTCAAAGCGGCCATCCTCGACGCTCCTGGCGCCGGCGGGAGCGTTCGTCCCGCCAGCACCACTTAAATCGGGGAAATGGCCACCATGACGACTTTGTGGTTGATCGTCGGCTGCGGGGTGCTCGCGATCGTTTACGGCATCTGGGCGACCCAATCGGTGCTGAGCGCCGATGCCGGCAGCAAGAAAATGCAGGAAATTTCCGAGGCCGTGCGCGAGGGTGCACAGGCCTACCTCAAGCGGCAATACACCACGATCAGCATTGTTGGGGCGGCGATCTTCGTGATCATCGGCTTCACGCTGGGCTGGCTCGTGGCGGTCGGCTTCGCGGTCGGCGCGATCCTGTCGGGCGCGACCGGCTTCATCGGGATGAACGTCTCGGTACGGGCCAACGTGCGGGTCGCGCAGGCTGCCACGAAGTCGCTGGCCGGCGGGCTCGAGCTTGCTTTCAAGTCCGGCGCCATCACAGGCATGCTGGTCGCAGGCCTCGCGCTGCTCGGCGTCACACTCTACTTCGGCTTTCTCACCGGCACTCTCCATCTGGCGCCGAATGACCGTACGGTCATCGATGCCATTGTCGCTCTCGGTTTTGGTGCTTCGCTGATTTCCATCTTCGCCCGTCTCGGCGGCGGTATCTTCACCAAAGGCGCTGACGTTGGCGGCGATCTGGTCGGTAAGGTCGAAGCTGGCATTCCGGAAGACGATCCGCGCAATCCGGCAACCATCGCCGACAACGTGGGCGATAACGTCGGCGATTGCGCCGGCATGGCTGCGGACCTGTTTGAAACCTATGCGGTGACCACGGTCGCCACCATGGTGCTGGCTTCGATCTTCTTTGCCGGCACGCCCATCCTGCTCAACATGATGACCTATCCGCTTGCTATCGGCGGGGCCTGCATCATCACGTCCATCGTCGGCACGTTCTTCGTGCGGCTGGGCCGCAAGAGATCAATCATGGGCGCTCTCTATAAGGGCTTCATCGCGTCGGCGGTTCTTTCGCTTATCGCGATCTGGTTCGTTACCGATTCACTGGTCGGCATGGGTCCGATCACAGGGGTCCGCTTTACGGGCCAGGCGCTCTATATCTGCGCCATTGTTGGTCTGGTTGTGACCGGGCTGATCATCTGGATCACGGAATATTATACCGGCACCAATTTCCGGCCGGTGAGGTCCATCGCGGCAGCATCCGTCACGGGTCATGGCACCAACGTCATCCAGGGTCTGGCGATCTCGCTCGAATCGACCGCGCTGCCGGCCATCGTGATCATTGCCGGCATTCTCGTTGCGTATGCGCAAGCAGGATTGTTCGGCATTGCGATCGCGGTCACGGCGATGCTGGCGCTTGCCGGTATGGTGGTCGCGCTCGACGCCTTCGGCCCGGTCACCGACAATGCCGGCGGTATTGCCGAAATGGCGGGGCTGCCGAAGAACGTCCGCAAGTTCACCGACGCGCTCGATGCGGTCGGCAACACGACCAAGGCGATTACCAAAGGCTATGCCATTGGTTCAGCGGGCCTCGGTGCGCTGGTGTTGTTTGCGGCCTATAACCAGGACCTCCTGTTCTTCACCAAGACCTCGGCCGCGCATCCGTACTTCCAGGGCATTCAGCTCGACTTCTCGCTGAGCAATCCCTACGTCGTCGTTGGCTTGTTGTTCGGTGGGTTACTGCCCTATCTGTTCGCCGCGATGGGTATGACAGCCGTCGGTCGTGCCGCCGGCGCCATCGTCGAAGAAGTGCGCCGGCAATTCCGTGCAAAGCCCGGCATCATGAAGGGCAAGGACAAGCCGGATTACGGCCGCGCCGTCGACATGCTCACCAAGGCGGCGATCAAAGAGATGATCGTGCCCTCGCTGCTGCCGGTGCTGTCGCCGATCGTCTGTTACTTCGCGATCTACTTCATCGCGGGCGGCGGACCAGCCGGAAAATCAGCGGCATTTTCTGCGCTGGGCGCCATGCTGCTCGGCGTGATCGTCACCGGCCTTTTCGTCGCCATCTCTATGACGTCCGGCGGCGGCGCATGGGACAACGCCAAAAAATACATCGAGGATGGCCACTACGGCGGCAAGGGATCCGACGCACATAAAGCGGCGGTGACCGGCGACACGGTCGGTGACCCCTACAAGGACACGGCCGGGCCGGCCGTTAATCCGATGATCAAGATCACCAACATCGTGGCGCTTTTATTGCTCGCCGTGCTGGCGCACTGAGATCAAAAAGTGAAACGACGAAGGGCCCGCACCGCGCGGGCCCTTTTGTCATTCGATGCACGCATCAAATTAGAGATGGACGCCGACATTCTTGAAGATGTTGCGGAGGTAACTCAGCTCCTGGCCGCCGGTCGGCGTGGTCTGCGACACGAAGTCGAATATCTTTCCGTCCTTCATACCGTAGTTGGCGAGACGAGTGACCCGGCGCTCTTTATCAAAATAGACCGCGATGACACGTTGATCGACCACTTCATGCGGCATGAATGCAGCCGAGCGCTGCGCCTTTTGTGAAATGTAATAAAAGGCGTCGCCGTTGACGGTGGCGACGGTGGAGGGCGTGCCGAGCACGATCAGGACCTGCTCCT
>DAHUXA010000254.1 GCA_027307405.1 Hyphomicrobiales bacterium
CTCGGTCGCGAAGTGCTAGGCTTTAGCCGTTGCATAGAGGGCCACATGCAGCGACGCAAGTTCATCACGCTTCTCGGCGGTGCGGCGGCGTGGCCCTTCGCGGCGCGGGCGCAGCCATCCGGCAAGGTGCGGTTGATCGGCCTACTGCTGCCTTACGCTGAAAACAATCCTGAGGCGCAAACCGTCCTCGCGGCGTTCCGGGATACGCTTCAGGGGCTCGGGTGGACCGAAGGCCGTAACGCGCGGATCGAAATCCGTTGGGCGGGCGCGAATCTCGAACACTTGAGGGACTATGCGCCGGAGCTAGTCGCTTTGGCGCCGGACGTGATCCTTTGCGCCTCTAATTACGTCGTGGCCGAGCTATCGCATCTGACCCGCACTATCCCGATTGTGTTCACACAAGTATCTGATCCGGTCGGCAGCGGTTTTGTAACCGGTCTCAGTCTGGCACGGCCGGGCGGCAATATCACCGGCTTCACCACTTTCGAGCCAACAATGGGCGGCAAGTGGCTCGAAACCCTCAGGGAGATCGCACCACGCATCTCGCGGGTGGCCGTCCTGCTTCAACCTCAGTCCGCCGCCAATGTCGCGTTTTGGCGCGCCGCTGAGGCCTCCGCGCCGTCACTGGAATTCAAGGTGAGCGCGGCCAGCGTTCAAAACGACACTGACATTGAGCATGCCATCGCGACGCTCGCCAGCCATGCGGGTGGTGGGCTGATTGTTCTGCCGAATCCAATTACGTTAGGACATCGCGACTTGATCATCGAGCTAGCAGCGCGCCATCGCCTCCCGGCAATCTACCCGCTTTCTTTCTTCGTTGCGTCCGGTGGCTTACTCTCCTACGGGATTGATCTGACCGAGCTGTGGCGCAAGACGGCGGGGTATGTCGATCGCATTCTAAAGGGTGAGAAGCCTGGCGACTTGCCGATTCAGCAACCGACCAAGTACGAATTGGTGATCAACCTCAAGACAGCCAAGGCGCTCGGCCTCACTGTGTCACAAACGCTACTAGCGCGTGCCGATAAGGTGATCGAGTGAGTGGTGTAATGTCCGCTATTGGCCAAACAAAAGCTACGAAATGACTGAAAAACAACAAAAATCACAGAAAACGCTGGATCGGCGCTTTTGTGTCGCTCCGATGATGGAATGGACCGACCGGCATTGTCGGTTTTTCCATCGACTGCTCACGCGTCGAGCATTGATTTACACCGAAATGCTCACCACGGGGGCGGTGTTGCATGGCGATCGCACACGGTTGCTCGGCTTTGACCCATTCGAACATCCGATCGCGCTCCAGCTTGGCGGTTGCGACACGCAGGCGCTTGCGCTGTCAGCACGCATCGGTGAGGAGTTCGGCTACGACGAAATCAATCTAAACGTCGGCTGTCCGTCCGATCGGGTTCAAGAGGGGCGCTTCGGCGCATGCCTAATGGCCGAACCGTCACTGGTTGGTGATTGTGTTGGCGCCATGAAGGCCGCTGTCAAAATTCCGGTGACAGTCAAATGCCGCATCGGGATCGACGATCAGAATCCGGAAGAAGCACTGGTTGCTTTCGCCAAAGCAGTAAGAGCGTCCGGGGTCGATGCACTGATCGTGCACGCACGCAAGGCTTGGCTCAAGGGGTTGTCACCGCGTGAAAATCGTGAAGTACCGCCACTCGACTATGCGCTCGTCCACTGTCTGAAAGCAGCGTATCCGGACCTCGAGATTGTCCTTAATGGAGGCATCACGAGTCTAGAGCAGGCACAGACTCAGATTGGCTCCTTGGATGGGGTGATGATGGGGAGGGCGGCTTATCAAGAACCCTGGCGGCTGCTTGATGTTGATCCCCAAATCTTTGGCGCTCCTGCACCATTCGCGTCACTTAAAGACGCTGCATCCGCTTTAATTCCCTACATCAATCGCGAATTGGCGAAAGATGTGCGGCTGCATGCCATTACGCGCCACGTGCTCGGGCTTTTTCGCGCAGTTCCTGGTGCGCGGGCCTTCAGACGGCATCTGGCGACCGAGGCCGTCAAGCCTGGCGCGCAAGCAGCCGTCATGGCTAACGCGCTCGCGCTGGTGCTGGACAGAGACGCCAATTTGGCGCACATGGCCGCCTGACCAACGCCCGCCTCGGCTTTTCTCGGAGAATAGTGTTGCTGGGATATCCGATCGGCGAGATCGCCTTGCTAGCGCTATGGATCGCGGGCGCTGGCATTCTGGTTGGCATTCTTGCCGGACTATTTGGGATTGGCGGTGGCGCAATCATTGTCCCGGTTCTATACGAAGTATTCCGCGTATTGGACGTACCCGAAGAGGTTCGCATCCAGACGTGTATCGGGACTTCGCTGGCAATTATCGTACCCACGACGGTTCGCTCCTATCTCGGGCACAAGAAGAAGGGCGCGGTGATCCCGGAGGTGGTGCGCATCTGGGCAGCACCTGCGATCATCGGAGTTGCAATCGGTTCGCTCACGGCGTCCTTTGCGCCCGCACCGGTTTTCAAGATTGCATTCCTGTTTTTTGTTACTTTCATTGCCGTCCGTATGCTGTTCGGCGGAGAGCGTTGGAAGCTCGGCGACGAGCTGCCCGGCCGAGGCATGCTCGCCATTTACGGCCTTATTACCGGTCTATTTTCGTCATTGGTTGGGGTGAGTGGTGGCGCGATATCCAACACAGTCCTCACGCTGTATGGGCGGCCAATGCACCAGGCGGTCGGTACTTCGGCAGGAGTTGGGGTGCCCATCACAATTGCCGGCGCGATCGGCTATATGCTGGCTGGTTGGCCGCATATGGCCCAGTTGCCACCTCTCTCAATAGGTTTTGTTTCGCTGATCGGTTTCGTGTTGATGGCACCCGTCTCGAGCTACACGACGAGCTACGGCGTGCGACTAGCGCATTGGCTTCCGAGACGAAAGTTAGAAATTGCGTTCGGCATATTCCTGATTCTGGTCGCGCTGCGCATTGTCGCGAGTATGATTTAGGGTGCCGAAATTAGGGCGTTCCGTGCAAGCGCAATCTGTCACCACGCACCTCCCAACTTTGCAATCGATTGAGGAAGCTCATGCCGAGCAGATTGTTCTTCAACTGGCCCGGTTGCGCGACCAGTGCCGGCACCGAACGTTCGGTCAATCCGCCAACAGCGAGGCGATCGATGGTCACGGCAGCCGCGCGAGTGCGACCGTTAGCCGTATCGATATTGACTGTGTAATTGAGAACCTCGATTGGCAAACCGGCTGCCTTTGCCGCTTCTTGGGTGAGCAGCACAGAACTGGCTCCAGTATCAAGTACCATCGGAATTCGCGTGCCATTGATATGCGCGGCGACCGCGAAGTCGCCGCTATGGCCGCGAACGACTTCGACATTGCGGCCACGGCCCGACACATGGCCAGGAATCAGTTCTGCGACCACACGATCCGCTACCTCGCGTAGTTCGAAACGGTAACTGTACCCAACCACCAACAGCAAACCAATTACGGCCCAGAAAAGACTCGCTTCGATAGCTTTGGAAATGCGCTCGCGGAACAATGTCAGCACTA
>DAHUXA010000255.1 GCA_027307405.1 Hyphomicrobiales bacterium
GTCGACCGGAACGCTGACCCGCGCACTGCCGGTCAAAGCCGGTGAAACGTGGACAACGAAGCTCAAGGGCATCGATCTGGAGGGCGCCAGCCTGAAGTTTTGTTGATCGACGCGGGTCAAGCCCGGCCATGACCAAATTGCGCCCGGGCGCCGCCTCTTAGCCGCCTAGAACCCCGTGGCGAAGCGCGCCATGACAACAATGATCGCGACCTGCATCGTCCCCTGCACCGCCACCACGCGCACGTAGGTTTTCATCCAACGCGCGATCTTCTGCCCATCGGGCTGCGCCTTCTGCACCTCGAAATAGAGCCGGAGATTGGTCGGCAGCAGATAGCCCAGCCCCTGCACCGTGAGCACGGTGACGATGGCGAGCGACGCGATCACCCACCAGAACTCGGGATAGCCGAGATCGAGAAAACCCGTCCGCACCGCCAGGAACCAGCCGGAGGTGGATGTGATGATGGACAGCGTCGGCATGAGAATGAGTGTGCGCGGAATAAGCCCGGCGATCATGGTGCGGCGGGTCTCGAAGGAGACGCTGCGCAATATGGGGCCGAAGACAAAGCCCATGAAAAGGTCGATGCCGGTCCACAGGGCGCCCGTCATCACGTGCACAAAGTTCAGAAACCAGAAACCAGGGCTCAAGATGGCCGTCGTCATGACGGCGAAGGCGGCAGCGGCCGCCACAAGGTACCAGGCGCGCAGCGGAGCGGCGGTACGGACTGGCTGCGCGGTGGAAATGGTGTCAGCCAAATCGATGATCCCGTCAGTCGAATTTGAACCGACCGTAACGAGTGATCCTGACACTGCCAAGCGGTGCGACGCCGACGGCGCAAGAACCTGAGGGCGTCGGCCTGCTTTTGAATGATTCCCGGGACGGCTGAACCCGTTCCGCTCATGCCCGTCCCCGCCTGCGCGGGGACAGGCTCCAGCGGGCATCCAGTGCGACTGAAAGGGTCTGGATCCCCGCTTGCGCAGGGATGAGCGGAGTATGTGCAGAAGCCGGAGCCCGGGCTTGACCAACTGAGGGACGCGTTACTGCCCCGGCAGCGAACTCAGGCAATGCGCGAGGCTCACATAGGATTCCCCCGCCGCCTTGAGACAAGCCGCCTGGCCATCCGCCGAGGCGTGGCTCCATGCCTTGTCGACGATGGTCTTGGTCGACTGCTCGCTCAACAGGCAGACCGCTTTCGCCATGTCGCCCATGTTGCCGCTGGCATGGCTTTCCGCAAAGCCCGCGCAGAAATGCTCGGTGTCGAATGCCGGTGCCGCGGCCTGCGCGCCGCCGGACAGCATCAGCGCAATGACGAGGATCGATAACCGGATCATGCCGGCTTTAATACAACGCCGCCCCTTTCAATGTATTTCGCGCGCTTTTGAAAAATTGCGTCAAATTGTTTGAATTGGTGGCGACGCGCCTAAAGCCAGCGCCTGATGAATTGGCCCGCCTGCGACAGCGCCTGCCGCCCGTCCTCAAGCTTTGCATTCCACATCGGCCAGGCATGAATCATATGCGGCCAGATTTGCAGGGTCACATTGACCTCGGCGCTACCGGCCGCGCGGGCAAAACGCACCGCGTCGTCAAGCAGCGTTTCCTCGGAGCCCACCTGGATCAGCGTCGGCGGAAAGCCGTGCAGATCCGCGAACAGCGGCGAGATCAGCGGGTCCTTGCGATCGACCGGCGCCGGCGCATAGGCGCTGGCCAACTCTTCGAGATAGGCCTTGTGGATGAGCGGATCGACGGCATCTTTGGTTTCAAGGGATGGACCCGACATCGTGAGGTCGGTCCAGGGCGAAGCCAGCCAGGCGCAGGCGGGCTGCTCCTCGCCCGCGCTGCGCAGGCGATTGATCAGCGTGATGGTGAGATTGCCGCCGGCGCTGTCACCGCCGACCGCGATGTTGCGCGCGGGGATGCCTTGCTTGCGCAGGAAACGCCACGCGGTCATCGCGTCTTCATGCGCCGCCGGATAGGGATGCTCGGGCGCCAGCCGATAGGCAACTGCGAGCGTCCGCATGCGCGCCGCGCGGCCTGCCTCGGTGACCATCCGGCGATGACTGAGGATCGAGCCTGAGCAATAGCCGCCGCCGTGAAAGAACATCAGCACGCGCGCGGCATCGCTGCCGGACGCGATCGACCATTCGCCCGGCACGCCGTCGAGATCGGCCTCTTCAAGCCGCACGTCGTCCGCGACCGGCCAGACCGAGCCGACCTCGTCGATCCGCTGCCGCCGCTCGCTCCAGCCGACCGGGCGCGGCTTCGACGTCAGCAACGTGCGGATCGCATCGATTTCCTGTTGGCTCACGGACCAGGGCCTCCGCCTCAGTGACGATCCGGTTTAGCCTACGTAAAAGGCAAATCAAAACCCTTGCGCGCTGGAACAATCGCTCGCCAGTTTCATTGTCCGTTTCGGGATTGCCTCGATGTGTGGATCGTTCGAGGCAACGAGAGGATTTGGCAAATGCACATCTCGGACCAAGGTCTTCTGGTTATTCTACTCGTTGGTCTCATTGCCGGCTGGCTTGCAGGCCGGATTGTCGAGGGTGGCGGATTTGGCCTGATCGGTGATATCGCCGTCGGTATCGTTGGTGCCCTGATCGGCAGCTGGCTGTTGCCGCGGCTGGGCATTCACATTGCCAGCGGTATTGTTTCGGCGATCATCGTCGCGACGATCGGCGCCGTGCTGCTGCTGGCAATCGTCAGGCTTGCGACCGGCGCCTATCCCCGCCGGCGCTGGCGCTTCTGACGCTTTTCGTGCTGCCACACTTAATTTTTCGGGCCTGCTGGCGAAACGGCAAACCAATATCTAAATCCCTCCCCGCGCAGTGCCTGCGCGGGCGAGGGATCCAATGTCTCCACTGTCTTTCCTGCTCAACGTGTTGTGGATCGTTTGCGGCGGCCTCTACATGGCCATTGCCTGGATGATCGCTGCCGTTGTCATGGCAATCACGATCATCGGCCTGCCCTGGACACGGGCGGCATTCAACATCGCGCTCTACACGCTACTTCCCTTCGGCCAGCGGGCGGTGTCGCGCGCGGAGTTTTACGGCACCGAAGACCTCGGAACCGGGCCCCTCGGAATGCTCGGCAACATCATCTGGCTGATCCTTGCCGGCTGGTGGCTGGCATTGGGGCATCTCATTACCGCAATTCTTCTTGCCATCACGATCATCGGCATTCCCTTCGCCTGGGCGCATCTCAAGCTCGCGGGCATAGCGCTTTGGCCTATCGGAAAGATGATCGTGCCGGACGGCGTGCCAGTCCGCTACTGATTGCACACGTCGCACGCGGCGGACCGCCGCAGCAATAAATCGCGAATCTTGTGACTTACGTCACAGTCGGCGCGTCCAGGCCTTCCTACCGTTGCAGTGAAATCGTATTTTCGGAGTCCTATTGGCCTCTGAAAAAAGGGACCGCTCGTTTTTTCAAACGGCGGTCCCGAGAAGGCCACCGGCGGGGTGAACGCCGGTGGCCGACCTCCATCAAAAGAGCCACGCCGGGATTTATTTTTG
>DAHUXA010000256.1 GCA_027307405.1 Hyphomicrobiales bacterium
CATTGGTCTCGGCCAATGAAATTGCGTTCAAAAGGCCCAGATAAGGCGGTTTGCTTGTCATGCTGCTCTTCATCTCAATTCTCCAGTTCCTTCGCAACCCAATGCTATGCAGGCTTGTGGGCAGGCGGCAACACTTCGCTTTGGGTGCATAGCAACAAATCAAGCGGCCCAAGCTTCAAGGACGGAACTGCAACGAGCGCGGCACGAGACGCGCTGGCTGCGACACGACCCGCCAAGCGTTCTCGACCCATTCGCAGACGAGCCGGCGCGTGTCCCGTGGATCAATCATCTCTTCCATTTGAAATTTGTTGAGAGGTCCGAGTGGTCCGCGCGCACTCTCTATGCGGGCGTTGATTTCTGCACGTAACGCTTTGGGGTCTTTGGCCTCTGCAAGCTGACGCTTGTAGGCTGCTTCGATTCCCCCTTCGGGTGGTATTCCACCGACGTCGGCTGCGGGCCACACGACGCGGGCACTGCTACCTTCTCGCGGAGTGGCGAAATTGTTTCCAGCCACACCGAAGCTACGTCGCATGATGACAGTGAAGATCGGCATCGAAACTTGCGCGAAGGCGATCATCCATTCGCCGCCTTTTCGGATGGTGCCTGCGACCTCGTGCTCGATGCCGACTGCAAATCCTGGGTTGTCGATGAGGTTCAAGAGCGGAATGTGGAAAACGTCGCATAGGTCAATGTGCCGTCGAAGCTTGTCGCAACCGTCGGCGGTCAGAGCCCCGCCATTTGCGTGCCTGCTGTCAGACGCAATTACGCCCATTGGATAACCATTGAAGCGAACAAAACCCGTGATCTGGTCGGTTCCCCACAGCGGGCCAATTTCGAAAAACGAGCCTTTGTCCGCCATCAAGCGAATGGCGCGGCGCATGTCGAACGTCGTCGTGCGTTTGCGGGGAACGATCGTGAATAGCTCTTCTTCCCGCCGATCGAGGGGATCATCTTGATCGGGTGCCAGCACTGGTGCCGCCTCGAATGCACTTGAAGGCAGGTAAGATAGGAATCGCCTTACTTGCGCGATTGCGTCCTTCTCGGTTTCAGCCAGATTGTCGACCGAACCGTTACGGCAGTGAATGTGCCAGCCGCCGAGATCCTCCTTCGTCACGTCATAGCCCATGGCATGGCTTACGACCGGGGGACCCGCGACGAAGAGTTGCGCGATGTCACGCACCATCACTGAAAAGTGGCCCAGCACAGCCTTGGCCGCACCGATGCCAACGACGCTACCGAGCAGAACGTTTACCACTGGAACCGTGCTCAATTGTTCGGCATATAGCGAGCTTCCAAGGTGACCGGGCAAGAATGAGCCCCCGCTCCCGGCAACGCGCGGTCGGCCGGCACTGATTGCGCCCGAACTCTCGCGCGCCGCGCTCTCACCTTCCCGCTGCTGTTGTGGCACCATGGCGGCAACGCTGCCTCCTCCCGATGAGCCATCAAGCAGCCGGACCGAAGGACAGCGAAAATCGAGCGAAAGTTGGTCGAGGTAGCGGCTCTTTTGACCGATCGCCCCATCAGCGTGCCCGCCGCGTGAAGTAAAGTCATCGGCGCAGACGATAGACGTCCTGCCCTCGATCTTCCCCCAACCGCCGACATGATTGGCGGGCGTGAAATCCGAGATTTGCCCGGTACTATCATAGCTGACGAACCCGGCCACGCTGCCGACTTCGCGAAAACTTCCCTCGTCGAGCAACAGTTCGATGCGCTCTCGGCAAGTCAGCTTGCCGCGACTGCGTTGGCGCAAGACGCCAGGATCCTTGGTGCCGGGCGCAAAGCGCCGGTGCGCCTTGTCTTGCAGAGATCTGACGTTCGCAATTGTCGGTGCCCAAGTGTCGTCGCCGTAAATTCGCGGCTCGCTAGTCGCCGACGTTTCGCGCTGCGGCTTGATGGTCGCGACGACCTGACCCTCAACGACAGCATCACCTGTTCGACCTGCATGGATAGCCGTGACCACACCGGCCGACGGTGCTGTGAGCGCGGTTTCCATTTTCATCGCGCTAATCACCAGAAGCGTATCGCCAGCGTTGACCATGCTACCCATCGTGGCAGCGATCTCGACGATCGTCCCGGAAACAGGACACTCGACGGAATGGTCGCCGTCTCGAACCTCGACTGACGATGACCCGGCGACTAAGACCGTTGGCGCGCTTTTTCCCCGACCCGTCGCCAATGCCTGCTGCTCTAGAAAGGTCAGCGTATTCGATGTGCTTTTGTCCGCGATGTTCATGAGTTCCGGATGCTCTGCGAGCAGCGATGTTCGCACATCGCCGGCATGAACATCCGGCTGTGAGAGGATCGCAGAGAGCTGGCGCAAATTCGTAGGAAGACCAGCGACGTGGAATTCCGCCAATGCGCGTAGGGTTCGGTCGATAGCCGAGGCGTAGGAACCGGTCGAGTTCGACTTGCATATCAACTTTGCGAATAGCGGATCGAACTGGGGCGGCGGCGCGAAGCCGAGATAGGCACAGGAATCGACTCGTATACCAGGCCCTGACGGCTCCTTGTACGCGCTGACTGCTCCCACTCCGCCGGCGACGATACGCGCTTGGACAGCGAAGCCGCGCGGTGCAGGAATTCTTGACTGATTGCCGAGACCAAGCTCATCAAGCGTCGCGCCCGACGCAAGCCGGAACTGTGTTTCGACGAGATCGACGCCGGTAACTTCCTCGGTAACCGTGTGCTCAACCTGAATGCGAGGGTTGCATTCAATGAAAAAATATTCCTTGTGTTCGGGCTGGACGAGGAATTCGATGGTTCCAACGTTTGTGTAGCGGGCTGCCCGCGCGATTTTCACCGCGTCATCGCCCATACGCTGGCGCAGCTCGGGCTCGAGCCCGGGCGCAGGCGCAACCTCGATAACCTTTTGATTGCGGATCTGCACCGAGCAATCGCGTTCGTAGAGATGTGCGATACGGCCGCCGCTGTCAGCCAATATCTGCACCTCCACGTGGCGCGGCCGCAAGACGAGCTTCTCGACAAAAATTGAACCGTCGCCAAAGGCGGCCTGAGCTTCACTTTGGCAGCGCGCGAACGCTGCAGTCATCTCCGCCCTGTTTTCGACAATCCTCAGGCCACGGCCGCCGCCGCCAGCAGCCGCCTTGAGCATGACAGGATAGCCAAGCTTGTCGGCAGCCGTCGCCGCGTCTTCACCTGTTGCCAATTTGTTTGGACTGCCCGGTACGACTGGAACATCGAGCGACGCAGCCAAACCTCGAGCTTTTGTCTTGTCTCCGAATAGCGCAAGTATCTCTGGGCCTGGCCCGACAAATGCAATCCCCTCCTCGAAGCATCTTCGCGAAAACGTCGCATTCTCGGAGAGAAAACCGTATCCCGGATGCAGGCAATCGCAGCCCGAATTCTTTGCAGCCGCGATGAGAGCCTCGATATTCAGATAGCAGCGCAAAGGATCGTCCGATGGCGACCCGATCGGCATTGTCTTGGTCGTGACACGCGTATGAAGCGAAAGGGCATCGACCGCAGCGTAGACGCTCACCGACTCCATAT
>DAHUXA010000257.1 GCA_027307405.1 Hyphomicrobiales bacterium
CAAGGAGAAGTCGCTTCATCGTTCCCTCCAATAATTCGTGACGTCAAATGTATGGAATTTATGGATTGGGACGTCAACCAAAGACAAATATTTGTCCTCACGCGACAGACGGTCAATTCAATTTTTGCGGCGCAAAGTTGAGGCAAATCAATGCAAAACTTATTTTGCGAGTGTCCTCGAAAATCGATAAGTGGCGTTTTTTGAAAGCCTTTGATTCCACAGACGTTACTGCTTCGCGATGGTGCCAGGACACCGCAGCAAACAGAGGCGCGCTTGAGGCAACTTTCGCGCCGCAGCATGTCGACAAAACCGATCGATGCAGAGCGCTGCGCGTTGTTACACTCGACAATGTGCGGACGTCCTCATGACAGCCGCGATGTAAGGGGGAGACACCATGTCGCCGTTCAAATTCGGTGCCGCAGCTCTATTCGCTGGCGCTTTAATCCAGCCGGCTGGCGCCCAGCTGCTCGAACACAAGGACATTTCGGCCGAAATGGCCGTCACCATTGCGACCACTGCGATCGCGACCTGCAAGGCAAATGGCTATGCGGTGTCCTCGACCGTCGTCGGCCGGAACGGCGAGGTCATCGCCCAGGTCCGCGGCGACAATACTGGCCCGCACACTGTCGAGAACAGCTTCCGCAAGGCCTATACCGCGCGCACCTTTCGGGTGCCATCGGGCGACCTCGTAACCCGTCTGAAGAATGACCCGTCGCTGGGCCTGATCCACCTCACCAATGTCATTGCCAATCAGGGCGCGCTCCCGATCAAGATCGGCGACCAGGTGATCGGAGCAGCCGGTGCATCCGGCGCGCCGGGAGGCGAGAAAGATGAAGCCTGTGTGAAGGCAGGCATCGACAAAATCGCCGATCAACTGAAATAGGGCAGCCGCAGAATTCTTCCTTTGCGTGTCAAAACGTAGTTGCCGAGGTCGAAAACATCCGACCTCGGCGCTGGAACTGGAATCCGCGGGCAGCGTTATTTTTTCGGTCCTCAGAATTCGCGGGCGGATGGGCAACGTGATCGCGACGACTGCATCTGATCCTACCGTGGCCCTTGCCGTAATGAATATTGCGTGATCGCTCTATTCAGCGCGCGCGAGCATGGTAGGGTTGAGCAATCAAGGCCGGGCACTGGAGTGTTTGTATGCGTCTCCACCGTCTCGCGCTAGCATTCGCCGTTGCGTTCGCCGCGCTCAATTTCGCTCAACCGGCACGCGCCAACGTCATGATCATCATCGACAAGTCCGCGCAGAAGATGACCGTCACCGTCGACGGTGAGGACCGCTACACGTGGCCAGTATCGACAGGCCGCTCTGGGTACGACACGCCCTCGGGCGACTTCCAGCCTTTTCGCATGGAGCGCGACCACTTCTCCCGGGAGTGGGATGACGCGCCAATGCCGAACTCCATCTTCTTCACCAAGGAGGGCCACGCCATTCATGGCACCTTCGAGGCGCGCAATCTTGGCCGGGCCGCATCGCACGGATGCGTGAGGCTGTCGACGCAAAACGCAGCGACGCTATACGCGCTCGTCAAGGAAGAGGGCGTGTTCAACACGCGTGTGCGGCTCGTCGGCGCGATTCCGAAAGACAACGATGCAATCGTGCGCCGCGATAGTGATGATTCGATCGATCAGTCGTTTCAGCGCAGCCGCCAGCGGGGCTGGTACGACAACAGCGCGCGTTCCTACTATTACCGCCCGCAGCCCTATTATGTGCGCCGCTACTATGGCCGCGGTTATTACCCATTCGGGTGGTGAGCGGAGGAGATTTGCGATGATCCGCAAACTCGCCAGCGGCAAATATCGGCTCTATTCGCGCAAGAGAAATCCGCGCACCGGCAAGCGACGCAATCTCGGCACCTTCTCAACCAAAAAGGCGGCGCAACAGCACGAGCGTGAAATCCAGTATTTCAAGCGGCACTGAACAGGTGACCGGCTCTTGGGGCCGCTAGCCCCCGTGATGCGCAACGCCGAGCGCTTCTTCGCCGCGGTCAAGGATTAGGGGCACGATAAGATCCTCTTCGTCATCCAAATGGCGGAGTAGACCCTTGAGCAGCGCGCCGCTCGCATCCGCGTAGTTATCACTGGCTCGGCGCAAGGGATCGCCGCCGGCCTGCAGCGCGCGCAACAGGACATTGGCGGTTTCTGCGGTGCGCGCCATATCCACGTGGATGTGGTGATGGTCCCCTTCCAGGACATCGAATCCACGCGCCAACTCCGTATCCGCCGCGCGAAAGATCGGAAAGTAATGCAGGTCTTCGATCTGATGGTGGACGTTGAGCTGGTTCAGCAAGAATTGCAGCCGCGGCACGAACTGGCGCGTGAATTCTATGGGCGGCAGGCGCCCGGCGCGAAACTGTGCCGCGATCTCTTCAATTGCGACCGACAACTCGCGGAACATGAGATGACGCGATAACCAGAAGCGCGCCATCTCACCGAGATTGGCGTGGGCATCCCATTGTTCGCGCGGGTAGCGCGCGATCAGCACGCGGAGATCCTCTGGCCAGCCGTTTCGGCGGGCGAGCGCAAGCGCTTCAATCTCGGTGCAATGGGGTCTTTCGATCGTCACAGGCCCCTAATAGCCATTGCGCGCGCGATTGCGAAGGGCAAACTTGCCCGAATGAACGCTCCCACCACCGTCGCCAGTCTGGCCTGCGACGAGCCCACCGCCCGGCGGCTAGCGGCCTACCTCGGCGAAAGTCTCGGTGCCGACGACAGCGCGAGTGCAGCGTTTGAGGGCCACGACGGACGTTGGCACGTAGCAATACATTTTAGCACCGCGCCGGACGAGGTGGCATTGCGTGAGCTGGTCAAGCTCGCGGCCGGCGCAGAGGCGGCGGAAGCGCTCCGCATCGAACCGGTTGCGACCGTTGATTGGATTGCCGAAAGCCTTGCCGGCCTCAAACCGGTGCGCGCTGGCCGCTTGATTGTTCACGGCGCGCACGATCGCGCGCGTCTGAGACCAAATGATATTGGAATCGAGATCGAGGCGGCCCTCGCCTTCGGCACCGGTCATCATGGTACGACCTGCGGCTGCCTGCTCGCACTCGCCGATCTGGCGAAGCGCCAGTCGGCACGACGCGTGCTCGATATCGGCACAGGGACCGGCGTGCTGGCAATTGGAGCAGCTCGATTGCTTCACACACGCGTTGTCGCTGGCGATATCGATCCCGTTGCAGTGCGCTCTGCGCAGCGCAATGCGAGGATCAACCGCGTCGCGTCAATGGTCACTTTCTCACGCGCTGACGGTGTCTCCACACAAGCCATCAACGCGCAAGCACCGTACCAATTGATCTTCGCAAATATCCTGCTCGGTCCATTGATGCGGCTGGCGGCGCCGCTCCGCAAGCTTGCCGCCCCCGGCGCACGCATCGTGCTCTCCGGCCTCCTGCCCGGTCACGCCAATGCTATTGTCGCGATCTATCGAGCCCAGGGCTTCGTACTTGAACGCCGTATGCTACTTGACGCTTG
>DAHUXA010000258.1 GCA_027307405.1 Hyphomicrobiales bacterium
CGACCTGGCGGGTGATCGTCCCCTGCTCGGCATCGCAAAGCCGTGCAGCCGATTCGACTAGGGTTTGCAGTACCGTCTGCAAGTCGAAGGTCGAGCGGCTGATGACCTTGAGAACATCTGCGGTCGCCGTTTGCTGCTGAAGCGACTCCGTCAGTTCTTCTGTGCGCTTTTGCACCTCATCGAATAGCCGGACGTTCTCGATCGCGATCACCGCCTGGTCGGCGAAGGTCGTAACCAACTCGATCTGCTTGTCCGTGTATGGCTTAACCGTCGTACGCAAAAGGCCAATGACACCGACAGGCGTGCCATCGCGCAGCAATGGAACCCCGAGTAATGAGCGATGTTTGCCCGTGCGGGCATATTCATAGGACGTGTATTCGGGATCGTTAAGGCAATCAGGGATGTGAACGGTGCGTCGTTCGATTGCCGTGCGGCCAACGAGCGACCCACGGTCGATCTTGATCGGATGTTCCGAAAGGTACTTAATGTATTCTGCTCCGGCATTGTTGGAGCCGGCCAGATGGTATTTGCCGTCCTGCAATCTGAAAAAGCAGGCATATTCCGACTCGCACAGGCGCCCTGCCGTTTCCAGGATGGCATTAAGAACGGGTTGAATGTCAGTCGGAGACCTCGAGATGACGCGTAGCACGTCGGCCGTCGCGGTCTGCTGATCGAGCGCTTCTTTGGTCTCATTGAAAAGCCGTACATTTTCGATCGCGATGACGGCCTGATCGGCAAATGTCTTGAGGAGCTGAACCTGAGCGTCCGCAAAGAGGCCCGTCTGCCTCCGCGCGACAAAGATCGCTCCAATGACCTGCCCCTCGCGGATCATCGGCACAGCAAGACAGGCACGAAAGCCACTCGCGCGCGCGGCACCCTTGCTTTTATAAAGCGGGTCGTTGAGGACATCGGGGACATGGCAGACGGCAGACGATCGTATTGCTCGTGCTGTCACTGTCTCGTCGTCACGCTGCATCGGGTAAACGCGCCGGACCGCCTCTACGCCTTCTTCCGCTACCCCGTTGATCGAAACCAGGCGGATCAGCTCGCCATCGACCATCGAGATGACACTGATCTCAGCGTCGCAAAGTTTCTCTGCGCGTTGCCCAATCGTCTCGAACACGGGTTTCAAATCATTGAGCGAACTTGAGATGACCTTGAGCACTTCCGATGTCGCCGTTTGTTGCTCCAGCGATTCGGAGAGGTCGTCGGTTCGCGTCTGCAGTTCATTGAACAGGCGTGTGTTTTCGATAGCGATCACGGCCTGGTCGGCGAAAGTCGCCACCAATTCGATCTGTTTTGCGGTAAATGCCTCCGGGACGCTTTTCGCTACAAAAATCACCCCCACCACATTTCCCTTGCGCAGGAGTGGGACGCCAAGTGCGGCCCGGTACCCGCCAATTCTTTGAGCTTCACTCCAAGTATATTCCGGATCCGCAAGTACGTCGGGAACGTGAACCAATTTGCCTTCCGACGCGGCTCGCCCCACGACACTGCCTCGATCCTGCGGAACGTCGCGACCAATGAAAAACTCTTTGAGTTGCGGGTATTGGCCCGTTGCAACGCCATAGCTCGCCACCCAGTGCAAATACTCACCGTCACGCTGGAATAACCAGGACTGATCGGCCCCGCACAGCCGTGTCGCTGACTCGACAAGTGTATCGAGCACCGTCTGCAGATCGAAGGTCGAACGGCTGATGACTTTAAGTACATCGGCCGTGGCGGTCTGCTGTTGGAGCGATTCCCGCAGCTCGCTGAGCAGCCGCGTGTTCTCGATGGCGATGACGGCTTGGGCAGCAAAGTTCTGCACCAACTCAATCTGCTTATCGGTGAACGGTCGAGCCTCCTGGCGATACATGGCGATCGCACCGATGAGCTCGCTCTCCTTGAGCATTGGCACGGCCACAAAGGTCCGCGCGCCCGAGAGCTCGACGAGAGGAACTATGCGGGCGTTTTTCTCAATGAACGACTGATCAGTCCGGAAATCAGGGATATGGACGACCTCTTTTGTTTTGGCGAGGCGACCCAGTGGCGTCCCCAAAATATCGCGCTGGTCGGCTACGGGATTGCGCACCAATAGATCGACGACGCTTTGCTTGCCCTGGACCGCCACCGCCCGGAAAGCATTTCCTTCGAGGAGCCAAAGGTGGCCAAACGTGGCCTCGCAAATGCGAGTTGCATTTGCCAGCATGGCGTCAAAGACCGGCTCAAGCTCGCCCGGCGAGCTCGAGATGACTTTCAACACCTCCGATGTTGCCGTCTGTTGTTCCAGGGCCTCGGAAAGATCGCGCGTGCGCGCCTGCACCTCATCGAAAAGCCGCGCGTTTTCTATCGCAATGACCGCCTGATCGGCAAAAGTCTCGACCAACTCAATTTGTCTTGGAGTGAATGGACGCACCTGAGAACGTGTCAACATAAGCACGCCGATGGGGCTTCCCTCACGCATCAGCGGCACACCAAGCGCCGAGCGGTAGTGGCCAAGTTTCATTGCTGTTGTCAGCGTGTAGTTCGGGTCAGCCTGGACGTCGGGAACGTGAATCACCCTGCGCTCAAGCATGGCTCGCCCGAGCACCGACCCTTGTGTGAGACGAATAGGATTCTCGCGCATATATCGTTCGAACTTGGCCGAATATCCGTAACTCGCAATGAAAGGGTAGACGTCGTCCCTGGGCCGATGAATGGCCGCGCTGTCAGCGTCGCACAGCTGCGCGGCCGATTTGACCAGCGTGTCGAGTACGGTCTGAAGGTTGAAGGTCGAACGACTGATGGCTTTTAGGACTTCGGACGTCGCCGTCTGCTGATGAAGCGCCTCGTCAAGCTCGCGCCTGAGCTGCTCAGTCGTCTTTCTCGGATCGTAGTCGGGATGACGTTGCGAACGAGAGGTCAGTGTCTTGCGCAAATTAGTCGCGCGCGGCTTGCGACGCCGCGTTATCGTTTTTTTTGTTCCTCTACGCCGTCTCATTGCCCTCCCCCAAGGCCCTGACCACGCCGGAAACGAATTTAAGGCTTACATCACGGTTACGGCATGTCAGCGTTGCGGCTTGAGCTGAACGATCTTCCAACCGCGTTTGCCGATCTCCGCTGCAGCCATCGGCGTCACTGCGCCGGTCGTAGCGAGCACAGGCGTGGCGCCTGGATTTATGCGGTGTATTTCCGTCGTGGCCGCGATGAATGTTCTCTGCTGGATTTCGGTCCAGGCGATGTCGTCAACCGTGAAAGCCGCCACAATATTGCCATTGCGCGCAACGTTGATCGGTTGCCCACCGAAAGTAACGAAGGACTCAATACTGCCCAGCTCGGTCGAGCGTGCCGCAAGGAATTGCGCGCGGCGGCGCTGATAGAATGCCACGTTGCGCGATCCGGCCCCTGCGGCGTGGTCGATGAAAGCGGCCGTGTCCTTTGCGTTGAGTTTCTTCAGTGCGAGCGCCAGGATCAGTAGATCGGCGGGCGTATAATTCCGATTCTC
>DAHUXA010000259.1 GCA_027307405.1 Hyphomicrobiales bacterium
ACGGCCTCAACGAAAGCATCATCGCGCGTATCGTCGGCAGTGACCGCACGATCGGTGCATTCATCAACTTCGGCGCCGACTGGATGGAACCTGGCGAGGTCCTGTTCGGCGGTCGCGGCGCGGTCGTGCTGGGCGAGCTCGACGGCAGAATGACGCCGCGGCTCGCGGCGTTGCACGCGGTGATGCGGGACTTCGAGCCGGATGCGATCACCACGCCGGACATCTGGTCGTATCTGTGGGGCAAGCTCGGCTATGGCGCGATGCTGTTCGCACAGGCGCTGGGACAGCAGGGGATCGCCGATTGCCTGGCGCGCCCAGAGCTGTTGGGGTTGTGGCGGCGGTTGGGCGAGGAGGCGATCACTGTGGCACTCGCCGAAGGCGTCGAGCCGCGCGGCTTCAATGGCTATGACATCGATGCGTTCAGGCCCGGCGCCTCCGAGGACGCGGCGAAGCGCAGCGTCGCCACGATGGTTGCGTTCAATCGGGCAAGTGCGAAGACGCACTCGGGAGTCTGGCGCGACCTTGCGGTACGCAAGCGGCGAACCGAGGTGGATGTGCAGATTGCGCCGATCACAGAGATCGGCGCGCGACACGGCATCGACTGTCGCGCGACACGGAAATTGGTGGCGATGATCCACGAGGTGGAGCAAGGGAGCCGCGCGATGACAGACGACAACCTGCTGGAACTGGCACGGACGAACTAGGCATTTCGAAGCGTGGTAAGCTGTTCGCACAGTTTCACGATCTCTGCCTGCGGCAGCTTAAGAACCAAGTAAGCGTTGATCAATTCAACGGCCTTTCGCTTCGAGCCATCTGATAGAATAGATTCTATAACCACATGCTCGACCATATCTTCGGTCGAATCGGGCGCAAATATGTCAAGATAGGCACGAAAGCTGAAATCGTCGTCGGTCGGGAGTATCTGATTTATCACCACGCCCTTCGGTGGATTGAATTTCCGATTCACTCGACTGAATATCGGCGTTCCCTCATGAAATGGATCGTGTAGCCATTCTTCCCATCCAGTTTGATTCACCCGCTTTAGCGCCTCATTAAAAATGGCCAACCACTCTCTTTGTGATCCTGCGTATTCCTTAGGGTCGCTACGAAAGTGGGGGAGGGAGACTTCTGATATATTGCTCATCGACTAGCTGCCTTATATTGGTCACGGCTGCGGCACAAATGCTTTTCCGCGCACCACCTCAATATCTACACGACGGGCTGCCGTGTCGCCTCTCACGAGAAAGGATCTGCTTACCGGGTGATCTACTCCCCCGGCAGCCTCGCATCGATCAATGAAGGATCTGGCTTGTTGGATGACAGACTGACGCAATTGATATTCGCGAGCAGGGAGGCGCGCGGTCAATGCAGCCAAAAATGCCCTGGGCTTGCCCCGGTTTCGTGGAGTGTTGCGAGCTTGCGTTCAGCCCATGTGAAGCGACGGCATAACGTCCTCCTGGCGTGAGACATTCTTTGGTTCGGCCCCCGGCGGAGCCATTCTTCCGTCCCGACCCGCACGATGGTGCGGCCGTCGCGCGCAGCGGCGGTCAAGGACGGCCGCCTCTTGCGGCCGCCCGAAGGGCTTGTCCTTGACCGCCGCGAGCACGGCGGCAGGCTTGTGTGCGTCGGGCTTGTCCGCCGCTGCACGATGCCGACGCTCATAGTCGATCGGCGAGAGATATCCGATCGATGAGTGACGGCGGCGCAGATTGTAGAAGCCTTCGATGAACTGGAAGACCGCGCTGCGCGCCTCGGCCCGCGTCTTGAACCGGCACCGTGCCAGCAGCTCGCATTCAAGTGTCGCAAAGAAGCTCTCGCACATGGCGTTGTCGTACGCATCGCCAACCGAGCCCATCGAGGGACGCACGCCGGCCTTGCGGCAGCGTTGGCCGAACTCGATCGAGGTGTATTGCGAACCCTGGTCGGAGTGATGGATCACGTTCCACGGCCGTCGCGTCGCGAGTGCCATGTTCAACGCGTCGAGCACCAGTTGCCTGGCGAGTGTCGTGTCCATCGACCAGCCGACGATGCGACGGCTATACGCATCGAGCACCACCGCGAGGTAGAGAAACCCCGCCCAGGTCGGAATGTAGGTGATGTCGGCAACCCACAGCAGATTGGGCGCTGCCGCCGAGAAGTCGCGTTCCACCAGGTCCGGTGCCTGACGGCCGTCGCCCTTGACCGTGGTGGTGACGAACTTGCGTCGGCTCACGCCGGCAAGACCGGCCTGCGTCATCAATCGCGCGACACGCTTGCGGCCAATATGCGTGCCCTTGGCCGCAAGCTCGGCGTGAATGCGTGGCGCGCCGTAGGTGCCACGCGAGGCCTCATGGGCGACACAGATCTCCGCGATCAGCGCCGCGTCCGTCTCCGACCGCTGCGACGGCCGACGCTTCACCCACGCATGATAGCCGCTGGGGGAGACGCCCAGCAGCCGGCACATCGTGGCAATCGGATAGTCCGCCTGGTGATCGCTCACGAACCGGAACCCTGCGATGGGATCGCGTTCGTCTCCCGAGCAAACCAGGCCGCCGCCTTTGAGAGGATCTCCCGCTCCAGCCGCAGCTGGCGGTTCTCACGTCGCAGGCGGTTCAGCTCCTCGCGTTCCGCTGTCGTCACGCCGCCGTCGCCGCGGCCAGCATTGCGCTCGGATTGGGCAAGCCAGTTCCTGATCGACTGCGCCGTTGGTTCAAACTCCCGCGCCAGCTCCGCAGGCGAGCGACCGGCATGTACCAGGTCAACCATCTGCCGTCGAAATTCAGGCGGGTAACCTTGTCTCGTTCTCGACATCGTGGACCCCTCCAATACAAATCCTCCGGTGTCCACGAAACCGGGTCAACTTCAGCCTACTTTTTAGGCCTCATAGGGCCGAAGACGCGTCGGGAGATGGATTTGGTGCGCCGCATTCGGAATGAAGTGGCGCACAACACGAATCCGATCTCATTTGACACGCAGGAGATAAAGTCTCGCTGCTTAGAGTTGGCGTTTGCGGGAGATGTTGATTACGATACGGTACGGAATCGTTTCCTTGCCAACTGCCAAGAGTTAATCGCGGCGTTGCACCTGCTAGTAGCGGATTGGCTGCTCAAGGAAGGAAAGACCAAGATTCGTATCAGGCGCAGCAAGGCGCTCCGTCACTTTCTTGCCGAGCTGAAGCACTAAGGCGCATGGCCCGGTAAATTGCTGAGACGATCTCCTCATCGGAGTCGAACCGACGATCGGCACGGTAGTAGGCACCCAAGCCTGCCCGCGCCATCTCTGGCGTCGCCTCGATCTCATTTGCCGGCCTGTCACGCTCATCTTGTCTCGACATCGAGCTAGGTCGCGTTAGAATGCGGGTGCTTGGGTACGAGCCCCGCAGCAGCGATTGGGACTGGCGCGTTTTATTGCCCGTCGCGCCTGTAGCGCAGCGGGTCGGGTGCGTGCG
>DAHUXA010000025.1 GCA_027307405.1 Hyphomicrobiales bacterium
GACTGGTTCGAGACCGATTCCAAGGGCTCGCAGCATCGCGGTCCCGGTCTCGGGCTATCTCTCGTACGCTCTTTCGTCGAGTTGCATGGCGGAACGGTGACGATTGATTCCGCTCCCGGGCAGGGCACCACCGTTACCTGCGTGTTTCCTGTAGAGCATATCGCCAAGCAAACGGCGGCATAGAAGCACCAAGCTCTGGGCGCTGGTTTATGCGCGTGCGATTCTGGCGTGGGACTGCGTCATCCGTTTATAACGGTAGCGATCTTGCAGCGGATGATTCGATGTTTCCTACCAGCTCCGCCGATTACAGCTTTACGGCGACCATCGCCGACGAGGCCGCAACCTATTCGCTGATGACAGACGTCGCCGCCATCATTGAGCCTGGCGATGTGATCACCCTGTCCGGGGATCTCGGTGCCGGCAAGACCACATTTGCCAGAGCTCTTATCCGCTATCTCGCCGGTGACGATACCATCGAAGTGCCGAGCCCGACTTTCACGCTGACACAGACCTACACTCTGCCGCGTTTTGCCGTTGTTCACGCCGACCTTTATCGGCTTGCAGGGTCAGCTGAGTTGACCGAGTTAGGCTTTGATGATGCGCCCGAGGATGCGGTGACCCTGATCGAATGGCCGGATCGCGCAGCCGGTCATCTGCCACCCGATCGGCTCGACATCGCTTTGACGCTGGAACCACAGAATGGGCCGAATGCTCGCACCGTTCGCATCACCGGTTACGGCACCTTCGCGCCAAAGGCTGAACGCATTCTGATGATCCGACGCTTCCTCGATCGTTCGGACTTCGGCCGGGCCGAGCGCCGGCGCATTCAAGGCGATGCCTCGACCCGCAGTTACGAACGGCTCAATCGCGATGGCGCAACCTATGTCTTGATGAATTCACCGAAGCGGCCCGACGGGCCCCCCGTTCTTGGCGGCAAGTCTTACAGTGCGATCGCGCATCTGGCGGAAAGTGTCACGCCGTTTGTCGCCATGGCGCTTGCCTTGCGCGCACGTGGGTTCTCGGCGCCCGCAATCTTCGCTGCCGATCGGGAGGCTGGCCTGTTGGTGATCGAGGATCTCGGCGATGAGCTGATGGTCAAAGATGATCCACCGGCCCCGATCGAATCGCGCTACGAGATGGCGACCGATCTCCTCGCCGAATTGCATCAAGAGACGTTGCAAGACGTGTTGCCGGTTGAGCCAGGCGTCACCTATCGGCTACCTCGCTACGACATGGACGCTTTCCTGATCGAGGCGGAGTTACTGCTCGAGTGGTTTCTGCCGAAGCTCGAAGTCAGAATTTCCGGCGCCAAGCGCGACGCTTATCGGGCGCTCTGGCGCGCTGCCTTGCTCCCGATAACAGGTGGTAGTGCGCAGACTTGGGTGTTACGTGACTTTCATTCGCCCAATCTTCTGTGGCTGCCCGAGCGCGAGGGCACCGCTCGCATTGGCTTGCTCGACTTCCAGGATGCGGTGATGGGTCCAGCCGCATACGATGTTGCATCCTTGTTGCAGGACGCACGCGTTGACGTGCCGGAAATGATGGAGATCGGGTTACTGTCGCGATACACCCGCGCGCGCCGATCCGCCGATGCTGCTTTCGACGCTCCAGCTTTCGCGCGCGCCTATGCGACACTTGCCGCGCAGCGCGCATCCAAAATCCTCGGTATCTTCGCGCGGCTGGAGCGACGTGACCACTAGCCGCAATACTTGCGTCATCTCCCGCGCGTTTGGGCCTATCTGCAGCGCTCGCTGGCGCATCCCGCATTGGCGCCCCTTGCGGCGTGGTATCGCGCCAATGTGCCGCCGCTGAAAGTCTGACGGATGGTCTCACCACAAATAAAAGTCGTTCCGCGCCGCGCCATGATTCTCGCCGCAGGGCTTGGCACGCGTATGCGTCCACTCACGGACACGCTCCCGAAACCATTGGTGAAAGTTGCCGGCAGGCCGCTCATCGACCATGTGCTGGATCGACTGGCGGAGGCTGGCGTTGAACGCGCGGTCGTCAACGTGCACCACCTTGCCGATCAGATGCAGCACCATCTGGCGCACCGAAAGAAACCGGAGATCGTTATCTCCGACGAGCGCGGACTGCTGCTCGGCACCGGCGGCGGCGTCAAGAAGGCCTTGTCCCAATTGGGCGATACGCCTTTCTTTCACGTCAATTCCGACACCATTTGGATTGATGGCGTAAAGCCCAATCTCGCGCGGCTCGCCGAGGCCTTCGACCCTCTCGAAATGGACGCACTATTGCTGCTTGCACCCACGGCCGGCAGCATCGGCTATTCCGGGCGTGGCGACTTCGCCATGGCGGCCGACGGTCGTTTGCACAAGCGGGCCGAGCAGGAGGTCGCGCCCTTCGTCTATGCCGGCGCCGCAATTCTGTCGCCCGCCCTGTTCAAGGGCGCACCGGACGGGGAACTTTCTTTGACGACATTGTTCGACAAAGCGTCGCAAGTACATCGTCTGTACGGTCTTCGGATGCAAGGCCTGTGGATGCATGTCGGCTCGCCGGAGGCAATCGCCTTGGCAGAGGCCGCTATCAAGGCGAGCGCAACCTGAATTCTTCTGTATGCTTCACCGATGACCACCGGCCCCAACGTCTTCAACATTCCCGCGTCAGCGCCATTCCTGCCGGTGTTGATCGGGGCCCTGCGTGACGGCCGCCTGGTGAATGGCTTTCCGGCGTCGCGCGATCCGCTCGAGCTTGCACGCGCCACGCTCTATCTGCCGACCCGGCGGGCCTGCCAGCTGGCGCGCGACGCCTTCGTCGCCGTATTTGACGGACAAGCTGCGATCCTGCCGAGGATCGTCGCGCTCGGCGATCTCGACGAGGACGAGATAATTTTCGCTGAAACCGCGACTGCGGAGCTGGCCGAAGACGCGCTGGCGCTTCCGCCCGCGATCGGAAAACTCGACCGGCGGCTCTTGCTGGCGCAACTGATCGTGCGCTGGGCCGCCACGATCCGGCCTGAACAAGGCGCATCGCTGATCGCCAACACACCCGCCGCCGCGCTCGCGCTCGCCGATGATCTTGCCCGGCTGATTGACGACGCCATCACCCGCAAGATGGACTGGCAGCGGCTCGACAGCCTGGTGCCGGATCAGTTCGACAAATATTGGCAGCTCACTCTCGACTTCCTCAAGATCGCCCGCGACTATTGGCCAGCGCGTCTCAAGGAAGAGGGCGCGACCGACGCCGCCGAGCGGCGCGACCGACTGATCGAGGCCGAGATGAAGCGCCTCGCCGGCAGCAATCAGCCAGTGATTGCCGCCGGTTCGACCGGTTCGATGCCGGCAACGGCAAAGCTACTTGCCGCGATCGCGCAGCTCCCGAATGGCGCGGTTGTGCTGCCCGGACTCGACACCGTGCTCGACGAGGAATCGTGGCGCATGATCGCGGCCGACGCGGATGAGAAAAGCGGACCCGGCGTCGTGCATCCACAATTCGCCATGCAGGCCTTGCTGGCGCGGATCGGCATTGTGCGCGACGCCGTGAAGCAGCTTGCCGTTCCGGCCGCGCATGGGCGTGAGTTGCTGGCATCGGAAGCGATGCGGCCTGCCGCAACAACCGATCGCTGGCAAACCTGCTTCAAGGCCGTTGATTTCGCCGCCGCTGTCGACAAGGCAATGGACGGCTTGAGCGTGATCGAGACGGCCAACGCAGAAGAGGAAGCGCTGGCAATCGCGGTGTGCCTGCGCGAGGCGGTCGAGACCCCGCACAAGACTGCCGCGCTGGTGACGCCCGACCGCGGATCGGCACGGCGCGTTGTGGCCGCGCTAGAGCGTTGGCAGGTCGAGGTTGATGATTCCGGTGGCGATGCGCTCGCCGACACACCCGCCGGGACCTTTGCGCGCCTCGTGGCGGAAGCTGCAGTGGGAGGCCTCGAACCAGCGCCGCTGCTGGCGCTGCTCAAACATACCTTGTTGCGGCTCGGCGCCGAAGCCGACGCACATGCGCGTGCAATCGCGGCGCTCGAGCGCGCAGTGTTGCGCGGTCCTCGCCCGCGGCGCGGCTCGGCAGGCCTCTTGCATGCGCTTTCAAGCTTCAAGGCAACGCGCGATGAGCTGCACCGCAATGATCCGCGCAGCTTCGTGGTGGCGGCCGACCTTGATGCGGCCAAACGTCTGGTTGAAATGCTCGCGCAAGCGCTGGCCCCGTTGGAGGCACTCGGCCGCAATCTCCATAGCCTATTCACGCTGGTGCAAGCGCATGCCAAGGCGCTCGAGGCGCTTGCAGACGATGGCAAGGCGATTGCTGCGTACGCCGGCACCGACGGCCGGCAATTGCTGCGCGCTTTCGAGACACTCGCCGAAAGCCAGGCCTCGCAAACGCTTGAACTGGCGGCGGCCGATTACCCAGAGGTTTTTCATCTGCTCTTATCGGATCGGGCCGAGCGGCGTGCCGAAATCGGCAATCCGCGCGTACGGATTTTCGGCCTGCTGGAAGCGCGGCTGCAGAACGTCGACCGCATTGTGCTCGGCGGCCTCAATGAGAGCACCTGGCCGCCCGATACCCGCAGCGATCCGTGGCTGAGCCGTCCCATGCGGCTTGATCTCGGCCTCAATCTGCCGGAGCTCCGCATCGGTCTGTCGGCGCATGACTTCGCGCAAGCACTAGGCGCGCCCGAGGTCATCCTCACACGCGCCGCCAAGCAGGCGGGCGCGCCAACGGTCAGTTCCCGTTTCATGCAGCGTCTGGCGGCAGTCTCCGGCGAAAGGCGCTGGCAAGCAGCCAAGGCGCGCGGCGCTATCTATACGAATTACGTGCGCGCGCTGGATCATCCCGCCAAGGTTTCGCCTGCGCCGCGACCGCAACCGGTGCCGCCGCCGGAGGCGCGGCCAGCGCAATTGAGCGTCACCGACATCGAGAATTGGCTGCGCGATCCCTACACGATCTACGCCAAACATGTGCTGCGGCTATTCCCGCTCGAAGCTGTCGACACGCCGCCCGGCGCAGCCGACCGTGGCACTTTCATTCATGAAGCGATCGGCGAATTCACAAAGACGTTCGCCGATGCGTTGCCCGCAGATGTTACGCGCGAGCTTGTTGCGCGCGGCGAGAAGTATTTCGCCCCGCTGAAAGACTACGAAGAAGCGCGCGCATTCTGGTGGACGCGTTTCCTGCGCATTGCCGGCTGGTTCCAAGGCTGGGAACGCGAGCGCCGCGCCGGCGCGACCAAGATCTTCGCCGAGCTTTCCGGAAAGCATTCGATCGCGCTCGGCAAGGCCGGATTCCTTCTTACGGCGCGCGCCGACCGCATCGAGCGGCGCGCCGACGGCAGCTACGCCATCCTTGACTACAAGACCGGACAGCCGCCGACCGAGCCGCAAGTGCGCAGCGGATTGGCGCCGCAACTTACTCTGGAAGCGGCCATTCTGCGCAACGGCGGCTTCCCCGGCATTGCCGCCGGCTCCGTGTCCGAGATCGGTTATGTGCGGTTGAAGGGCGGAGATCCGCCGGGTGAACCAAAGACCATCAGGTTCACCGACGGCACGCCCGACAGCTGCGCCGACATCGCGTTGCAGAAACTCACCGGCATTGCACAAAGATTTCTTGTCGGCGGCGAACCATACCGTTCGCTCGTCCACCCGATGTGGAAGAAGCACTACGGCGATTACGACCATCTCGCGCGCGTCAAGGAATGGGCGGCCTCCGGTGGCGAAAGCGAGGTGGACCCGTGAGCCTCGCCCGTCAGGTTCCGGATGCCGCCAAGGCCCGCCAGATCGCGGCCGCCGATCCCGAGCGCTCGGTATTCGTCTCCGCCAATGCCGGCTCCGGCAAGACACATGTGCTGGTGCAGCGAGTCATCAATCTGCTGCTGCGCGGCGAAGACCCGGCGAAGATCCTGTGCATCACCTTTACCAAGGCTGCCGCCGCCAACATGGCGACCCGCGTGTTCAACACGCTCGCGGAATGGACTGCCCTCGACGACGACGCGCTCGACGAGAAGATCAGGCTCGCCACCGGCAAGGCGCCCGACGCAGCACGGCGCGCTATCGCGCGACGGCTGTTCGCCAATGCGCTGGAAACGCCGGGTGGGCTGAAGGTGCAGACCATTCACGCGTTCTGCACGCGCCTGCTGCACCAGTTTCCATTCGAAGCCGACGTGGCGGCCCGCTTCGAGGTGCTCGACGAGGCCGCAACCTCGCAACTGCTCAACGAGCTCACACTGGAAGTGCTGCTTGAAGGCGCCACCAAACCTGACGGCGCGCTCGGCAAGGCGCTGGCCGCCGCCATCACCGCCGCGGCCGATGTCACCTTCAAGGAGGTGATCGCGGAAACGATCGGCAAGCGCGACCTGATCACGGAGTGGACCGGGCGCGCCGGCGGCGTCCAGCAGGCGATCGATGAATTGTCCGGGACTTTCGGGCTAGCGCCAGGTGACAGCATCCAAGCCATTGAACACGAATACCTTTCTGCCTCGCTCATTCCCCCGAGCGAATGGCCGGCTTTGATCGATGTCTTTTCTACAGGCTCCAAAACCGACAAGGAGCGTGCCGATTCACTCTCCAGCGCTGTGCGCTCTGCGGGGCGCGAACGGCTCGAAAATTATCTCGATGTGTTTTGCACCGGCGATCGCCGAGGCCGCGCCAGTGTCCTGACCAAGAAGCTTGCCGATGCCAATCCGCAATGGGCAGCGCGCCTTAACGCTGAAAGAGAGCGCGTGTGCCAATTGCTCGCGCGCGAATTCGCCCTGCACGCGCGCGATCGCAGCGCGGCGCTGATCACGGTCGCTGCAGCGGTGATAGACCGCTATCGCGCGGAAAAAGACCGCCGCGGCCGGCTCGACTACGAGGACCTGATCGACAAGGCCCTTATCCTGCTCCGCGATGCGTCCACCAAGAGCACCGCGGCGGCCTGGGTGCTCTACAAGCTCGATCTCGGCATCAACCACGTGCTCGTCGACGAGGCGCAGGACACCAGCGACAAGCAATGGGAGATCATCAAGATCCTCGTTGCCGAATTCCTGCCGGGTGGCGCGCGCGACAATGTGCGCCGTACATTGTTTGCGGTCGGTGATGAAAAGCAATCGATCTTCTCGTTCCAGGGAGCGGTGCCGCACAAATTCGCTGAAATGCGCGATCATTTCCGCGCGCTGCACGAGACGAGCGAAGTCGCGTTTGCGGTCGAACGGCTCGACTTTTCATTCCGCTCCGCGATCGGCGTACTCAACGCCGTCGATCTGGTGTTCAAGCAGCCTGCCGCATTCCGCGGATTGACCGCCGATCCGACCTGGACCGTGCATCAGGCCTTGCCGGATGCGGTGCCTGGTGAAGTCGAAATCTGGGAACTGACCGGGCCTGACGAGAAAGACGCCGGCAAGGAAGGCTGGGACGCGCCGTTCGACACCACCAGCGAGACCAGCCCCTCGGTCAAGCTTGCTGCCAAGATCGCAGGCACCGTGAAAGGCTGGATCGCGAAGGGCACGCGGCCGCGAGAGGTACTAATCCTGGTACGGCAGCGCGGCCCGATGTTCGAGGCGGTGATTCGCGCCCTCAAGCGGGCGCAGATCGAGGTCGCGGGCGCTGACCGGCTGGTGCTGACAGAACACATCGCGATTATGGACCTGTTGGTGCTCGGCGACGCATTGCTGTTGCCGGACGATGATCTCGCCCTGGCGACCGTGTTAAAAAGTCCGCTGTTCGGTTTCGATGACGAGAAGCTTTATAGACTTGCGTATCAGCGCAAGGGGCCATTGCGGTCGGCGCTGCGCGCAAAAGCCGGTGAAGATGCGGCATTTGACGCAGCCTCGTCGACGCTCGACGCGTTGGCGCAAAAGGCGCGCATTTTGTCGCCGTTTGCGTTCTACGCACACGTGCTCGGAGCACGTAAAGGGGGCGCGCAATTTCTGACGCGACTTGGCATTGAGGCCTCCGACCCCCTCGATGAATTTCTCGACCTGGCGCTGTCTTACGAGCAACGTGAGACACCGTCGCTGCAGGGCTTCCTCAATTGGATTCGGGCGGCGCAGAGCGAAGTGAAGCGCGACATGGAGATGGCGCGCGACGAAGTGCGCGTGATGACCGTGCACGGCGCCAAGGGACTTGAAGCAAGAAACGTCATTCTCATCGATCACACCACGACCCGGCCGGAAGGGGCGCATCCGCCGCGTCTGCTGATCGCGCCGATCACCGGCGCGCCGCCTGATGCGACCGCTTTGATCTGGGGTGTCGCCAAGGACAAGGATGCCGGACCGATGGCGCAGGCACGCACGCAGGCGATCGAAGCGGCACGCGACGAATATCGCCGCCTTTTGTATGTCGGGCTGACGCGCGCCGAGGAGCGATTGATTGTTTGCGGTGCCAAGGGCGTCAATAAAGCGCCCGAAGGCTGTTGGCACGACCTCGTGCTTAGCGCGCTGCAACCCCTGTCGGAAGAAGACAGCGACGGCGACGGCAAGATCTGGCGTTTCCGCAAGGGCGCTCCGACTGTAACGGATGACGGCCCACCTGCACCGAAGCAGCAGGTATTACTGCCGTCATGGCTCACGGCGAACGCGCTCCCTTCGCCGCCGGCGATGGCAGTCCTGCGGCCATCCGATCCGACCGACGACGAGCCACGCCGTGTCGCCGGCAGCACCGAGCGAGAGTCGGCGCGCCTGCGCGGCACGCTGTCGCACCGCTTGTTGCAGTCACTGCCGGATATCCCGGTGGCGCAAAGAAAAAAAGTGGCGGGCCAATTCCTTTCGCGCAGAGGTGACGGACTATCGGCCGACCAGCGCGCGGTTCTGCTTCGGGAGGTGCTGCTTCTGATCGAGAGTAAGGACTTCGCCGCACTGTTCGCGCCCGGCAGCCGTGCCGAGGTTCCGATCGTTGGCAAGCTCACAATCTCTGGCACGGATAAACGCGTGTCCGGCCAAGTCGATCGCCTCGCCGTCACGAAAGACGCGGTTTTGATCGCCGATTTCAAGACCAACCGGCCAGCGCCGCGAAAAATCGACGAGGTGCCGCCAGGCTACGTCCGCCAGCTTGCGCTCTATCGCGCGCTCCTTATGAAATTGTACCCAGACCGCCCCGTTCGCGCCGCCCTGATCTGGACGGAAGTACCTGATCTTATGGAGCTTTCCCCAGATACCCTTGAGGGCGCCCTCGATCGGGTCACCTCCGCGTGAGAGCGCCTTGACGGTGCGGGACCGCATTCATAGCTTCCTGCCCTCGCAATTTTGGGGAGCGATTCTCCCCGCCCAATCACAAGAGGTAATCGTCATGGCCGTCGGCAAAGTGTCGGACTCCAGCTTTGAATCGGACGTGTTGAAATCTGCCGAACCGGTCGTCGTCGACTTCTGGGCGGAATGGTGCGGTCCCTGCCGTATGATCGCTCCGGCGCTGGAAGAAATCGCGGGCCAGCTCGGCAACAAGGTCAAGATCGTCAAGCTCAACGTCGACGAGAATCCAAATACCGCCGCCAAATATGGCATCATGTCGATCCCGACGCTGATGCTGTTCAAGAACGGCGAGATTGCTTCGCGCCAAGTCGGCGCCGCGCCGAAACAGAAGCTGCATCAGTGGATCAGCGGCGCAGTCTAGCGGCGCAAAAAAGTTTTTCCAAACGGCCGGCCCAGAGGCCGGCCGTTTCGATTCAAGCCGGCAGCGCACCATTCGCGCGCAGCACTTCGCCCGCAAGATAAAGCGACCCGGTGATAAGGATGCGCGGCGGCGGATCGAGATCGAGCTTGCGCACCGCTTCAAGCGCTTCGGACAGATTATCGCGGCTCGTGGCCGACAGGCCAATGCCGCGCGCGGTGTCGGCCAAAACTTCCGCACTCAGCCCTTTCTCGACACCCGGCACCGGCACCGCAATCATGCGGCGCGCAAGGCCCGCGAAATTATTCAAGAACCCTGCGCAATCCTTGCTCGCCAGCATCCCGACGATCAGCACCAGCGGCCGCGAGACACGCTCTTCCAGATCGGCCAGCGTTGCCGCAATTGCGCGGCCTCCATCCGGATTGTGTCCGCCGTCCAGCCACAACTCGCTGCCGGCGGGCGCGAGCTCAACCAGCGCGCCATGAGCAAGCCGGTGCAGCCGCGCGGGCCAGTCGGCCTTCACCATGCCGGCGTCGAAAGCGGCTGACGGAATGCCGAATTGTCCGGCCGTACGCAGCGCGGCGATTGCCAAACCAGCGTTCTCGAATTGATGCCGGCCATAAAGTTTCGGAGGCGGCAAATCGAGCAATCCTGCCTCGTCCTGATAGACAAGCCGTCCGCGCTCCTCGGTAGCGGTCCAATCCTCACCGGCGATCTTCAGTGGCGCGCCGAGTTTGGCTGCCTGTCGTTCAATCACTGCCAACGCATCGCGATGTTGTGAAGCAATAACGGCCGGCACACCTCGTTTGATGATGCCGGCCTTTTCGACCGCGATCTTCTCCAGGGAATCGCCAAGAAAATCGGTATGATCGATCGAAATGCGAGTGATGATTGTGACCAAAGGATTGTCGACGACATTTGTCGCATCCAACCGCCCACCAAGCCCGACTTCCAACAGCAGCGCATCGGCAGGATGGCGCGCAAACAGGAGCAGGCCCGCCGCGGTCGTAATCTCGAAGACGGTGATGGGTGCGCCCGCATTGGCCCGCTCGCATTCCTCCATGGTTGCCATCAGTTCTTCGTCGGAAACCAGCTTGCCTTCGCCAGGCTTGCCGATCCGGAAGCGCTCGTTGAAACGCACCAGATGCGGTGATGTGTATGTGTGCACACGCTTGCCCGCGGCCTCCAGGATCGCGCGCAGGAAGGCTATCGTGGAACCCTTGCCGTTTGTGCCTGCGACATGAATCACCGGCGGCAATTTTCGCTCAGGATGATCGAGCGCGGCAAGCAGCCGCTGCAGCCTGTCGAGCGACAGGTCGATGCGCCTGGGATGCAGCGCCGTCAATCGTGCAACGATGGAGTCGACTGGAGACATGCAATCTTCATCTGTCATGCCCCGCGAAGGCAGGGCATTCGCTCATCAGCATCATTTTCGATATTAGAACACCGAGGCTGCTTCATCATCCGCTTTCGCGGATGAGGAAGGCCCGGACTCATTCACCCATGCGCGGGAACCGGCAGTTGCTGCTGGCTGGCCAACGCCGGAGCTCTGGTGAGCAAACGGCATAATTCAGCAAGGGTTGCGCGCAATTTGTGCCGGTGAACTACCATGTCGACCATGCCGTGTTCCGAGAGATATTCTGCGCGTTGAAAGCCCTCCGGCAATTTCTCGCGGATCGTTTGTTCGATCACTCGCGGTCCTGCAAACCCGATCAGCGCACCGGGTTCGGCAATCTGCACATCACCAAGCATCGCGTAAGAAGCGGTGACGCCGCCAGTGGTCGGGTTGGTAAGAACAACGATGTAAGGCTTCCGCGCCTCACGCAGCATCTGCACGCCAACCGTCGTGCGCGGAAGCTGCATAAGCGAAAGGATACCTTCCTGCATGCGTGCGCCGCCGGACGCTGCGAACATGATAAAAGGTGTCTGCCGGCGTACAGCGGTCTCCAGGCCGGTGATCACTGCCTCGCCAGCCGCCATACCAAGCGAACCGCCCATGAAGTCGAAATCCTGAACGGCGATCGTAACCATCTGGCCTTCCAGCCGTCCGATGCCGAGTTTAACCGCGTCCTGCAACCCGGTCTTGGCACGCGCATCTTTCAGACGGTCGGCATACCGGCGCTCGTCGCGAAATTTGAGCGGATCGATCGGCACTTCAGGCAGCGCTACATCTTCAAATTCCCCGCCGTCGAACATGGCCTTCAGCCGCACCGGCGCACTAATCCGCATGTGGTAATTTGAACTAGGGATGACGAACTGGTTGGCCTCAACGTCCTTGTAAAAGACAAGCTGGCCGGTCTCCGGACATTTGATCCAGAGATTTTCCGGCGTCTCGCGACGCAGGAAGCTGCGAATCTTCGGTCGGACGACGTTGGAAATCCAGTTCATGGGGCGCCTATATAGGCCCGATTTGACGAAATTATAACCGCCACCTTGGCCGAATGTTCATTCTGCCGCCACACGGCGTGCCGAACGTACGCCTTGCGCAAGCACGGATACCAATTTGGTCACTGCATTCACCGCTCCGGGACCGGGCTTGCCGTTCTTATCGAGGCTTTGGCGCAAAGTATCGATCAGCGCAGAACCCACCACAACACCGTCAGCACCCTCCGCAATAGCGCGGGCATGTTCGGCTGTCTTCACTCCAAAACCGACCGCAACCGGAAGCTTGGTGTGCCGCTTGATGCGCGCAACTGCGGTCATCACCTTGCCAGTATCCGGCGCAGCTGCACCGGTGATGCCCGTAATCGACACATAGTAGACAAACCCGGAGGTATTAGTGAGCACTGTGGGCAGGCGTTTGTCGTCGGTTGTAGGGGTAGCCAGCCGAATGAAGTTAAGCCCTGCTTTCAATGCCGGCAGGCATAACTCCTCGTCCTCCTCCGGCGGCAAGTCCACGATAATGAGCCCATCAACGCCAGCCGCCTTGGCATCGGAGAGGAAGCGGTCGTTGCCATAGATGTAGATTGGGTTGTAGTAGCCCATCAGTACGATGGGTGTTTCGTCATCTGTCTTGCGGAATTCTCGTACCATCGCCAAGGTTTTGGTCATGCGCTGGCCCGATTTGAGCGCACGCAAGCCCGCCGCCTGGATCGCGGGACCATCCGCCATCGGATCGGTGAATGGCATGCCAAGTTCGATGATATCGGCCCCTGCACTCGGCAAAGCTTTGGCAATTGCGAGTGAGGTTTCGTAATCGGGATCGCCCGCCATGGTGAACGTCACCAGCGCGGCGCGACCCTCTTTTTTCAGAACAGCGAAGCGCTTCTCGATTCGCGTGCTCATCGGCCTTTACTTCCGACAAATGCTTCGACCGATGCGAGGTCCTTATCGCCGCGGCCCGAAAGGTTGACCACCATCAGATGATCTTTTGGCTTCCTCGCAGCAATCTCCGGCACTCTGGCCAAGGCATGCGCCGCTTCCAAAGCCGGGATGATGCCTTCGAGCTTGCTGCACAGTTGGAACGCCGCCACCGCTTCGTCGTCTGTAGCCGAAAGGAATTTCACGCGGCCCATATCCTTGAGCCAGGCGTGCTCGGGGCCGATGCCGGGATAATCGAGACCAGCGGAAATCGAATGCGCTTCTTCGATCTGGCCGTCATCGTCCATCAGCAGATAAGTCCGATTGCCGTGCAGCACGCCGGGCTTCCCGCCGGCAATCGAGGCCGCGTGCTTGCCGCTTTTTAATCCGTGCCCGGCCGCTTCCACACCGTAGATTTCGATCGCGCGCTCATCGAGAAACGGATGGAACAGGCCCATGGCGTTGGAGCCGCCACCGATGCAGGCAATCAGCGAATCGGGGAGCCGGCCTTCGGCGACCTGCATTTGTTCACGTGTTTCGCGACCGATGATCGATTGGAAATCGCGCACCATTGCCGGATAGGGATGCGGGCCGGCAACCGTGCCAATGCAATAGAACGTGTCGCTGACATTGGTCACCCAGTCGCGTAGCGCTTCGTTCATGGCGTCCTTGAGCGTACGGGCACCGGACTCCACCGGCCGCACTTCCGCGCCAAGAATTTTCATTCGTAAAACATTCGGCTTTTGCCGTTCGACATCTACCGCACCCATGTAAACGATGCAGGGCAAGCCGAATTTGGCGCATAACGTGGCGGTGGCGACGCCATGCATGCCGGCGCCGGTTTCGGCAATAATACGCGTCTTGCCCATGCGCAGCGCCAGCATGATCTGGCCGAGCACGTTATTCACCTTGTGTGCGCCGGTGTGGTTGAGCTCTTCGCGTTTGAAATAAATCTTCGCTCCGCCACAATGCTGCGTAAGCCGATCGGCAAAATAAAGGGGTGAGGGCCGCCCGACATAGGTCGCAAGGTGACCGTCCATTTCCTTTTGAAATTTCGGATCGGTCTTGGCCTGCAGATAGGCTTTCTCCAGATCGAGGATTAAGGGCATTAGGGTCTCGGCGACAAAGCGACCACCGTAGATACCGAAATGACCACGCTCATCGGGACCAGTGCGGAATGAGTTGGGTTGCTGAACGGTCATGCGGCGACCGGCCCCCTACTTGACCGAACGCACAATCGACGTCTCTCCGAGCTGGAGAGGTGGCGAAGAGCGCTCGGCCTCGGCCGCCCGCGCTGCACGGATGAATGCGCGGATTTTGTCAGGGTCTTTCTCGCCGGGCGCGCGTTCGACGCCAGAGGAGACGTCCACTCCGGGAGCACGAGTAATGCGCAGAGCTTCCGCCACATTGTCCGCATCGAGCCCACCCGAGAGCATGAATGGGACGCCGGGGTTAATATCTTTGAGGAGCGTCCAGTCGAATGGCTTGCCCAAACCGCCCGGCCGGGTCGCGTCCTTGGGGGCACGCGCATCAAAAATCAGCCGATCCACGATCTGTGCGTACTGGCGAATTGGGGAGAGGTCCTTCCGTTCCGCGATCGACAGCGCCTTCATGACCGGCAATCCGTAACGCGTGCGCACCGCGACAACGCGGTCCGGTGTTTCGCTGCCGTGCAGCTGAAGCATGTCCGGTTTAAGTGCCGCGATGATGTCGAGCAACGTGTCGTCGTTTGCATCGACGGTGAGAGCGACCTTGCCGGCGCGGCCTTGCACGCGCTGCCCGAGCGTGCGTGCTGCCTCCAACCCGAGATGACGGGGGCTCGGCGGGAAAAACACAAAACCGACCAGATCGGCCCCGGAATCAAGCGCCACATCAAGCGCTTGCGGAGTCCTGAGGCCACAGATTTTGATCGACAAAGGCATTATAAGGCGCGTTCTAGCGCCTTCTCCATTTGGCCGCAAAGCAGAACCGCAGGACTGAGTTAAGGAATTGGCGGCGGAATGATCGCATACGACGTGGGCTCCGGCACAGCCTGCGACGATTCGGGCGTAAAGCGGCGGCGGATGGCATCCAGCTCCTGGTGCAGGACATGGACCTCACCATCAAGTCTGCGGGCGGTGCGTCTCCACTTGCTTTGTCCGAACCACGCGGCGGCGCCGCCTATCAGCACGCCGAGAATGAGGAGCGCGAAAATGAGCGCGAACAGCGGCAAGGTCGCTGCATAAGCCGGGCTTGTCGAGGAGAATGGATCGAACGAGACCGTCACTGACTGCCGGTTAGCCACCGCGAAGGCAATAAAGACCACCGCCAGCGGAACGACAATAAGCGTCGAGACGATTTTGCGGAGCGTCATTACGGCTGCTCAAAATATAATGGCCGGGACGAACCCGGCCATGACCATAGCATTCCGACAGACGCACAAACCAGAAACTCTATATCGCGCCCGGCCTGTTTAGCCGTTCGCGCATCTCCTTACCTGTCTTGAAGAACGGCACCGATTTTTGGTCGACGGCAACATGCGCTCCGGTGCGCGGGTTGCGGCCGGTGCGGGCTGGCCGGTGCTTGACCGAAAAGGCACCAAAGCCGCGCAGTTCAACGCGGTCGCCCTTCGCCATCGCGCTGGTGATCTCACCGAGGATCGCGTTGACGATATTCTCAACGTCGCGCTGATAAAGGTGAGGATTCTGGGCCGCAATGCGCTGGACGAGTTCTGACTTAATCATCGACGCCCCTACCCAGTCAGTTGGACGATGGAGGGTGCCAAAGCGCCAAGAGACCGTCAAGATTAAGTCGCTCTACCGCCTGGATTGCGCCCCATTCCTCGATGCGGTGCGCAATGGCGTTTAAGCCCACCGCCTCAAAGGTCCAGGCGGCTAAATGGAGGAAAGACAGCTCGCTGAAGCGGGGTTGCAGCGAATAATCGCGAACTGGCGTGTTGGCCGGCACCTTCTTTTCCTTCTCCAGCCACGCTAGCGCAGCCTTTTCATTGCCAAGGCCGTCAACCAGCCTAAGGCCGACGGCTTGCCGCCCGGTAAAAACACGGCCGTCGGCCACCTGCGTAAGCTGACCGTCGTCCATTTTCCGGCGATCCTTCACCAGGCCTTTGAACCAGGCGTAGGAGTCGAGCACGATCGCCTCGATCGCTGCGCGCGCTTCCGGGCTGGTCGGCTCGAAGCCGTTGGGCGCGGCCTTCAGCGGCGATGATTTCACCTCTTCGACCTTGATGCCGATGGTCTTCAGTACATCCGTAAAGTTCGGATACTGAAACAGCACTCCGACGGAGCCGACCAACGAGGTTTCCTGCGCCACAATGTGCTCGGCAGACAGCGCGGCGATATAGGCGCCAGATGCGGCGAGCCCATCAACCACGACGACCATCGGCTTCTTGCTCTGCAATTCGCGCAAAGCATCGTAAAGCTGCTCTGAGCCGGCAGTGGTGCCACCAGGACTGTCGATATGTACGATCACGGCGCGCGCGCGAGCGACCGAGTCGGCTGAGTGCCTCGACGCGATCCTGATTGCCACGAATCAAACCTTGAATCTTGATGCGTGCGATGTAGGCGCCTGCCGGCATAAAGCGGCTGCCGGGGACAAGCACGAGTGCTGTGCCAACGATCGCGAGCAGAACGATCACCAGCGCGCTGACACGCCAAAACGTAAGTTTGCGCCGCATGCGACGGCGATCAACGATGGCATCGGCATCGAGCGACATGGCTTCGCTCCTTCCTACTTGCACATGATCTTAGTCGAACCGTACGCGAACTAGGCCCGTCGGCACAGTGCCCTGCTCGGTCATGCGGCTGACATTTGATAGGGCTGTGTCAAAAAGAGTGCCCCCGGATGGGACCCCGGGAGCAACGCATTGCGTGAAGAAAGCCGCCAGCCGCTTACTCCTCAGCCTTTTCAGTTTCGGCTTCGGGCTTGTCACCGGCCCGCTGCTTGAGCGCGGCGCCCAGGATATCCCCGAGAGACGCGCCTGAATCGGCAGTGCCGTATTGAGCGATGGCCTCTTTCTCCTCGGCGACTTCAAGCGCCTTGATCGAGACAGAGACCTTGTGAGTCTTGCGATCGAACTGGGTGACGCGAGCATCCACTTTTTGACCGACGGAAAAACGCTCAGGACGCTGCTCGCCACGCTCGCGGGCAAGATCGGCACGCTTGATGAAAGCGCTGAGTTCGGTACCGACGATCTTTACATCGATGCCGGTCTCCTTCACTTCGGTCACCTCGCAGGTCACCACCGATCCCTTCTTGAGATCACCGGCGGACTCCATCGGATCGCCCGCAAGCTGCTTGACGCCGAGCGAAATGCGCTCCTTCTCGACGTCGACGTCAAGGACCTGCGCCTTGACCATGTCGCCCTTTTTGTATTCCTCGATGACTTGCTCGCCCGGACGCTTCCAGTCGAGGTCGGACAGGTGGACCATGCCGTCCACATCGCCGTCGAGGCCAAGGAACAAGCCAAATTCGGTCTTGTTCTTGACTTCGCCTTCGACTGTGGAACCCGGCGGATGTTTCTCGACAAAAACCTCCCACGGATTGCGCATGGTCTGTTTAAGACCGAGCGAAATGCGGCGTTTCACCGGATCGACTTCCAGGATCTGAACTTCGACTTCCTGCGAGGTCGACACGATCTTGCCAGGGTGAACATTCTTTTTGGTCCAAGACATCTCGGACACATGGATCAGACCCTCGATGCCTGGCTCGAGCTCCACAAAGGCACCGTAGTCCGTGATGTTGGTGACGCGTCCCTTGAAGCGGGCACCCACCGGATACTTGCCCTCGATCCCCTGCCACGGATCATCAAGCAGCTGCTTCATGCCCAGCGAGATACGGTGGGTCTCATGGTTGATCTTGATGATCTTGACCTTCACCTGCTGGCCGATATTGAGCACTTCGGTGGGGTGATTGACGCGCCGCCAGGCGATGTCGGTGACGTGCAACAGCCCGTCGATGCCGCCCAAATCGACGAAGGCGCCGTAATCCGTGATGTTCTTCACGACGCCGTCGATGACCTGACCTTCTTCCAGATTCTGCACCAGTTCCTGACGCTGTTCTGCGCGCGTCTCTTCGAGCACTGTGCGGCGTGAAACCACAATGTTGCCGCGGCGACGATCCATCTTCAGGATTTGAAACTGCTGAGGAACATTCATCAGCGGAGTGACATCGCGGATCGGGCGGATATCGACTTGCGATCGGGGCAGAAATGCCACGGCGCCGTCAAGATCGACGGTGAAGCCGCCCTTGACCTGGTTGAATATGACGCCCTGCACTTTTTCGGTGCTGTTGAATGCCTTCTCCAGCTTACCCCAGCTTTCCTCACGTCGTGCCTTGTCGCGCGAAAGCACCGCCTCGCCGAGCGCGTTCTCGACCCGCTCGAGATAGACTTCGACCTCGTCGCCGACCTTGAGGTCGGCTTGCCGTCCAGGCCCGGTGAATTCACGCAGAGCCACGCGTCCTTCGGTCTTGAGACCGACGTCGATAACGGCGAATTCCTTTTCGATGCCGACGACCTTGCCCTTGATGACGGAACCTTCCTGAAGATTTCCGCCGCCAAAGCTCTCGTCGAGCAGCTTGGCGAAGTCTTCACGCGAGGGTGCTGTAGCGGTGGCCATGGAGTCTCCTGTTTGCGGCGCGCCGGCGGGTTTGAATGGCGTTCCAAATGCGCGGGCCGAAGGTCCCGCAGACCAACGGCGACCTCCGGAATCCCGGATGGCCGGCGCTAGAAAACCGTGCTTTCGGAACGATGGTTCGATCAGGCGCGCTTTACGCAAAGGCTCGAGCGGGGCTTTGTCCTCCAACACGAGGGGCGGTCAGCCGCGCCCTCGGCCCGCTCGGGTGGCCTCGACGATGTCGATGGCGGCCCGGATGGTCGCGTCTATATCCAAATGCGTCGTATCGAGCAAGTGCGCATCTGGCGCTTGTTTTAGGGGCGCAGCGGCACGGTTTTGATCGCGTTGATCTCGTTTGCGGATATCGGCCAATACGGCCGCCTCGTCGATATTCTTGCCTTGCGCCTTGTATTCGGCGGCTCGTCGGCGGGCGCGTACCTCTGGTGTAGCGGTGACGTAAACCTTTACGTCGGCATTTGGGCAGATGACGGTGCCGATATCGCGACCGTCGAGCACTGCCCCGGGAGGTTTGGCAGCAAACTCGCGCTGAAATGAAAGAAGTTCGTCCCGCACCTCCGGGATAGCAGACACAATCGAAGCGGCTTCGCTGATGCTATGCGCCTTGAGTGCGATTTCGTCGAAATGCGAGGGATCGAGCGTCTTGGCAGCGGCAGCGGCGGCGGCAGCGTCGTTTGGACTTAGCCCCGCATCAATCAATGCCTTGGCGACGGCACGGTAGATCAGCCCTGTATCGAGGTGACGTAAGCCATAGTGAGTGGCGAGGCGCTTTCCGAGCGTCCCTTTGCCTGACGCTGCCGGTCCGTCGATCGCAATGATCATGTGAGATCCGCGCCGACCGCACGCATCAATTCGACAAAGCCCGGAAAGCTGGTGGCGATAAACCCACTGTCGTCGACACGTACCGGATTATCGGCGCCAAGACCCATCACCAATGCGGCCATGGCAATGCGGTGGTCCATATGAGTCTTGACCTCACCACCGCCGGCCGGCCGGCCCTTGCCCTGAACGATCAGATCGTCGCCTTCGATTTCGGCGGTGACGCCATTGGCGCGTAACATGTCGGCGGTAGCGGTTAACCGGTCGGATTCCTTCACGCGCAACTCCTTCAGGCCGCGCATCCGTGTAGGCCCTTCCGCAAAGGCCGCAGCCACCGCCAGAATTGGATATTCGTCGATCATCGATGGCGCACGTTCGGCCGGAACGTCTACGCCTTTGAGCGCGGAGGCACGTACACGCAGATCGGCAATTTCCTCTCCGCCGTCATCGCGCTTTTCCAGCGCTTCGATGCTGGCACCCATTTCGCGCAAAGTGGTCAGCAACCCGGTGCGCAGGGGGTTTGTCATGACGGCGTCGATGATCAACTCGGAGCCTGGCATGATCAGCGCGGCGACCAGAGGAAACGCTGCTGAGGAAGGATCGGCTGGCACCAGAACGCTCGCCGGCTCGAGTTCAGGCTGGCCTTGCAAGATAATACGCCGGCCATGCTCGCCGTACGGCTTGCTGCTCACCTTCGCCCCGAAATGCTTCAACAATCGTTCGGTGTGATCGCGCGTCGCCTCCGTTTCGATCACAGTCGTTTCACCCGGCGCTGCAAGCCCAGCCAGCAGCACCGCCGATTTGAGCTGCGCCGATGCTACCGGTGTCTCATAGACGATCGGAATCGGGTCGGCGGCTCCCCGCAGCGTCAGCGGCAGTCGCCCACCGTCTGCGACGTGAATGACTCGCACACCCATCTTCTCCAGCGGATCGAGCACGCGTTGCATTGGCCGGCTACGCAGGGAAGCGTCGCCGTCAAAGGTAACGGTTACGGACGCGCCCGCTACCGCGCCTATCGCGAGCCGAACCCCGGTGCCGGAATTCCCGAAATCGAGCAGACCAGCCGGCTGTGCAAACCCGCCAACGCCGACACCATGAACGCGCCAGGCATGATCCCCGGTGCGCTCGACACGAGCGCCAAGCGCCCGCATTGCCTCAGCGGTGTGCAGGACGTCCTCGCCCTCCAGTAGCCCGCTGATCGTCGTCTCGCCAACGGTCAGCGCTGCCAGGATCAGAGCGCGGTGAGAGATCGATTTATCACCCGGCACCCGGGCACGGCCCTGCATAGGGCTGCCTTGGCGGGCGGTTAACGGCGTTAATTCTGCAGGGTTCACCGGGCGGTATCCTTAAAATCTGCGCCGTCCTACCACGCAGCCGCGCGCGTCGTCATCCGGGCCGCTTTGGGCCCCAAGGCATGGGTGCGCTATTGACAGGGGCCTTGCAACTAGCCAAGTGAAACACCGATTTAAACGACCCCTGTCCCCGAGGAACCTCGACTGTGGCTAAACCTGATCTCGGCACCAAACGCGTCTGTCCCGACACCGGTCGTAAGTTTTACGACCTCAACAAGACACCGGTGATTTCGCCGTACACAGGCAAAGTTGTACCAATCGTCGCACCTGCGCCTCCGCGCGCTCGGCCTGAGCCGGCAGCAGCGGTGCGGCCGGCGCCGGCGGCACAAACCGAAACCGTCGTACCGGAGACCGCAGACGCCGAGTTCGTTTCGCTCGAGGACGCCGAGGCCGAGCAGCAGGGCAAGAAGCCGGCTGCGGCCGACGCCACCGCCGCCGCGGGCGAAGAGGAAGAGGTCGAGATAGGCGACGAAAGCATGGACGATGCCGCCTTCATCGAGGAACAGGAAGAAGGCGATGCCGACGTAACCGACATCATCGGCGAGTCGATCGAGAAGGAAGAGGAAACCTGATACATCCGCTGTTTCCCAAAGCGGCAGGTGAATTTACGAGCTTGGGGCCATAGCTCAGTTGGGAGAGCGCGTGAATGGCATTCACGAGGTCGGGGGTTCGACTCCCCCTGGCTCCACCAACCTTCGCCGCTTCGCGAATTTCGGCTCGGCAAGCCGCTCTCACGGGCGGCGTTTTTTTTGTTGCAACGCGTTGCGGACACTGCTGCTGACAAGTCACGTCACCCCATTGCATGATGCGTGAAGAAACGGGGACCCGACATGCAAGGCAAGATTGCGCTCGAAGAACATTTCGCCATTGATGACACACTTATGGATTCGAAGGGGTATTTTCCCGAAGATGTTTGGGTAGAAGTGCGTGATCGCGTTCTCGATCTGCATGACCGGCGTATTCGTCTGATGGACGAGTTCGGCATTGAGATGATGATTCTCTCTCTCAATGCTCCCGCCATCCAGGCCATTGCTGATGCGAAAAGGGCCAACGACATCGCGCGAAAAGCCAATGACTATCTCGCCGATGCGATTCGAAAGCGGCCCGATCGCTTTCATGGACTCGCCGCCTTGCCGCTACAAGACCCCGATCTCGCTATAAAAGAACTACGACGTTGCGTGAAGGAACTGGGCATGGTTGGCGCACTGGCCAACGGATTTTCGCAAGTCGGTGATGCCAACACCATCGCCTATTACGACCAAAAACAATACTGGCCGTTTTGGGAAGCGCTGGAAAAACTCGACGTCCCGTTTTATCTGCACCCGCGCAATCCGTTGCCGCAACACGCCAAGATCTACGAAGGGCACGGTTGGCTTTTGGGACCAACCTGGGCCTTCGGCCAAGAGACGGCCGTTCATGCCCTGCGGCTCATGGGCTCGGGCTTGTTCGACCAGTATCCAAAGCTGCAAATCATTCTCGGACACATGGGCGAAAACCTGCCCTTTGGCATGTGGCGCGTCGATAATACCAACGGCTGGATTCCAAACCGGCACAATTACCCAGCGAAGAAAAAAATCGGCCACTATTTCCAGAACAATTTCTACATTACGACGTCTGGCAACTTTCACACACCCGCCCTGCTCCACACGATGACGGTGGTTGGCGCTGACCGGATTATGTTTTCAACAGACTGGCCATTCGAAAACGTCGACCACGCCGCAAAATGGTTCGATGCTGCCATCATAAGCGAAAACGACCGGATTAAAATCGGCCGTACCAACGCCATCAAACTGTTCAAACTTCCGCTGCGCTGATTCACCGCATACGGTAATGATCGACCGCTGTCTTGTCCCACACCATTCCGTTGCCCGGGCGCGGCGGCACCACCGCGTGGCCGTCGACAATAGCGAGCGGCTCTTCAAGCAGTACATTGGCCCAGTCGACATACTCGAGATAATGACAGGTCGGCGTGGCCGCGAGCAGATGCGCGCTCACTTCGGGAAAAAGATGCGATGACATTTTGATGCCGTGCGATTGCGCGATTTCCGCTGCCTGACGCCAGCCGGTAACGCCGCCAATCCGTTCCAGGTCAGGCATCACATAGTCCGACACACGCTGTTCGAGCGCCACTGTCATCGCCGCCGGCAGTGAAAAATTCTCTCCGATTTGAATCGGGACTTTGAGTTCGCGCGCGAGCCGCGCGGCGCCGGCATAGTCGTCGTGACGGATCGGCTCTTCCAGCCAATAAATATTTTCGGCGTCAAGCGTTCGTCCGCGAGCGAGCGCTTCGTCAACATTGAGGGCCTGGTTATAGTCGACCATCAGCCCCACATCGTCGCCGATCCGTTTGCGCACGGCATGTACGGCCGCGATGTCGGCTTGAAGTGTGGGGTAACCCAAACGGAGCTTGATGCCGCGGAAGCCGCCTTGGAGCAATTTCTCGGCTTCGCCGGCGAGCCCACCGAGATCAGCCGTGAGGCCGAGGCCGCAACTGTTGTAGGCGGGGATCGGACGTGGCTTGGCACCGAGCAAAGTGGCGAGGGGCACACCGGACGCGACCGCAAGTGCGTCCCAATAGGCAACATCGAAACCCGCCATCGCCATCCGCACGATGCCTTGGACGCCGATCAGCGTGAAACGTCGTGCCAGCTTTGCCCAAAGTTCGGATGGCGTAAGCACCTCGCCCTTGGTCAGACGTTCAACCTCGCCGAGCAGACTCATAATCGCAGGCGCCGCTGCACGCAGGTAGCAGAACACGTAGCTGCGCCCTGTGACGCCCTCCTCTGTCTCCACATCGATCAGGACCAATGGCGCCACGCGGATAGCGTCCGCGCTGGTGCCCAATATGAAATTGAGCGGAACTTCGACCGGAGTCCCCCGGACAGCGCGGACGTTTAGTGAAGGAATTGAGGCCTGTTTAGGCATGAAACCCAAGGTTAGGAGCTCAACTATATCCGGTTTGGGTCGAATTCCCCTTGTTCTTGAACCTTTAACTCACGCTGCCCATATTACCCTCGACCTGCCGGTAGTCGCCGGCTGGTTGGGGTGCCTGAAAGGGGCCCCGTCAAAGTCGCTTCAAGCGAGGGCTTTGAGACCAATGTCACGAGTTCCGTCCCTGTCTAGCCCATTCCTCTTGGGTTTCGATGAGATCGAGCGTGTGCTCGACCGCGTTGCCAAGGGGGCCGATGGCTACCCGCCCTACAATATCGAGCGGTTGCCGCGCGACGGGCAAAATCCGGAGCGGTTGCGTATCACGCTCGCCGTTGCCGGTTTCACCCGCGATCAACTCGATGTCTGCATCGAGGAAAGCCAATTGGTCATCCGTGGGCGGCAACAGGACGACAAAACGCACCAATACCTCCATCGCGGCATTGCCGCGCGTCAGTTCCAGCGCACTTTCGTACTGGCTGATGGCATGGAAGTCATGGGAGCGGACCTAAAGAACGGGTTGCTATCGATCGATCTCGTCCGGCCGCAACCGGAACGGATCGTGAAAACGATATCGATCAACGATCAGGAATGACGGACTCGTGAAGCAGGACTCGACCGCGTCAAGCGTTGTATCAGAAAGGAGTCGAGGGCCATGACCAACGACAAACAGATTGAACCAAATACGACTCATCCTGTGATTACCCAGGAGGCACTGGCGCAGCTCGGCGACGGGCGTCTGGCTTACGTCAAGACGATCCGTTCTGAGGACGTCGCCGCCCTGTTTCCGCAGGCGCCAAAGATTGCGCCCGGCATCAAGCTGTTCGCACTGCACGGAGCCGACGGTACGCCGATTATGCTGACCGACACGCGTGAAGCTGCGCTCGCCAATGCGTGGAGTCAGGAGCTCGAACCGGTCAGCGTGCACTGAAGGTCGTCATGCCCCGCGCGAGCGGGGCATCCAGTAATCTGAAATCCGAGAAAATAGAGAGATAACGGATCATCCGCTTTCGCGGATGATGACAGCCGCGCGTTAGGTCACGCGGCTGTACTTGCCGGCGGCATAGCCAGCACAGCGTAGAGCGCGTCAGCGTCACTCGACTCGCGTAAGCGCCGCGCAATCTCCGGATCGCGCAACTGCCGCGCAACCCGCGCTAATGCCTTGAGGTGATCGGCGCCGGCGGATTCCGGTGCGAGCAGCAAGAAAATCAAATCGACCGGCCGATTATCGAGAGCCTCAAAATCGATCGTTTTGTGCAACCGCGCGAATAGTCCAAACAGCCTGCCAAGCTTTGGTAGCTTACCGTGCGGGATGGCGACGCCGTTGCCGACGGCAGTCGAACCAAGCTTCTCCCGTTGCAGCAGGATTTCCAGTGTCGCCTTCTCACTTTGCCCGGTGAGCTCCGCCGCACGCGAGGCCAGTTCCTGGATCGCCTGCTTCTTGTTGTTAACCTTGAGAGCCGGAACAACGGCGTTCGGCGCGACGAGGTCGGTAAGCGTCATGGACATGTCCAATGATCGGGAATGGTAGCGCCGATTTGCAAAAGGGGGTGTTGAAGGCGGCGGACCATAAGAGTGGTCCGTCCCGCCGTCAATGGGCGAACTCACCTTGTGGTTGCCGCTTTTAGCCCCATTTTTTTGACATTTTCAGCCCCCTCGCCGCGCTTGATGGTCTTTCCGACGGCGTTTGTAGCGTCGCAGGCGTTTTTCGATATTGATCACGGCTTGTTCCGCGCTGTCATAGGCATCGGGGGCCATTCCTTCAGCTTCAAGCGATGCCCCCGAATCAAGATGCAGCACGCACTCGGTCCGGAAACCAAAGCCGTCTTTGCCAACGGTGGCATGGCCTGAATAACCGCCCCGAAAGTATTTCGACGCGGCCTCCTCAACCCGATCGGTGATTTTCCGCTGTAGCGCCGCGCCAATACTGATATTTCGTCCAGAAACGCGTAACGGCATGGGCTGCCTCCATGGGGGCGTGGCGCCGCCGGTTGTTCCGTCCGGCGCTAAAGATTTCAGCTCAGAAATGTTCCGCAGGTCAATGCGTCAAGATGCGTGCGCTTTAGACGCCGGCAGCCTGTTTCTCGCGGCGACGCTGCACCGAGGATGGTATGCGCATTGCCTCACGATATTTAGCGACGGTGCGGCGCGCGATGTCGATCCCGACATCACGCAGCTTGTCCACAATCGTATCGTCCGAGAGCACGTCCTCGACACTCTCGCCTTCAATCAATTGGCGGATGCGATGACGAACTGCTTCAGCTGAATGCGCCTCACCGCCGTCGGCCGCCGCAATTGCTGAAGTGAAGAAATATTTCAATTCGAAAATGCCGCGGCTCGTCGCCATATATTTGTTGGCGGTCACACGGGACACGGTTGATTCGTGCATGCCAATAGCGTCAGCAACAGTCTTGAGATTGAGTGGACGCAAATACTGCACGCCTTTGGCGAAGAAGCCGTCCTGCTGCCGTACGATTTCGCTTGATACTTTGAGTATGGTCTTCGCGCGTTGGTCTAGCGCGCGCACCAGCCAGGTCGCAGTCTGCAGACAGTCGGCGATATAAGCTTTTTCTTTGTCGTTGCGGCTCGTTTTCGACACCTGTGTGTAATAGCGCTGATTAATAAGTACTTTTGGCAGCGTGTCGGAATTTAGCTCCACTTGCCACGTACCGTCGGGCGCCGCGCGCACAAACACATCCGGAACGATCGGTTGCACCATGGTCGAGCCGAAAGCCAAACCGGGCTTGGGATTGAGCGTGCGAATCTCAGCAATCATGTCAACGAGATCCTCGTCATTGACGCCGCACAGGCGGCGCAAGCCGGCAAGATCGCGTTTGGCCAGAAGATCCAGATGTTCGACCAGCGCTCGCATTGCCGGATCGTAACGGTCGCGTTCCTTCAGCTGAATGCCGAGACATTCGGTGAGATTACGTGCGCAGACGCCGGGCGGGTCGAATGTTTGCAGCACCGCCAGCACAAGCTCGACATCGCTGCGCCTTGCGCCGAGTTTTTCGGCGACGGTCTCGACATCTCCGGTGAGGTAGCCAGCCTCGTCGACCATATCGATCAGGTATTGGCCGATCATACGGCCGGCGGGATTGGAGATCGCCAGCGCCATCTGTTCTGCCAAGTGATCGGCAAGCGTTATTTCGGCCGAGACGAAGGCCTCAAGATTGTAGTCTTCGCCACTGGCTGAGTTCGCGCCTGACCATTCCGAATAGGCCGGCGGTGGCGACTCTGCGGGCTTTGAGATTTTTTCGCCGCCGTCATCTGGAAATACATTTTCGAGCTCGGTTCCTAGTCCTTGCTCCATCGAGCTGCGACTGGTCTCGAGATCGGCCGTGATCCAGTCTGTCGGCCCGGCACCCCCTTCGTTGCCGTCAGACGCAATGCTGTTGGCCTCTGCGCCGGGGGTCGGCGTATCGTCGTCGCTGGCGCGCTCGAGCAAAGGATTACGTTCAAGCTCTCCTTCGACGTAGGCAGCCAGATCAAGACTAGAGAGCTGAAGCAGCTTGATGGCTTGCATCAGCTGCGGCGTCATCACCAGCCCTTGCGTCTGGCGAAGCTCCAGTCGTTGTGACAGCGCCATAAGAGTCCCGGCAGAATTGGTCCGATTCTTGCTTGTTTATAGCAGTTGGACCGCCGGAGCGATATGACGATTAAGCAGCACGCACTGCACAAATATTGTGCGCGTTAACGAATTGCGTGCGCGTGCCTCATAGCCGGAATTCTTCGCCCAGATACAGGCGTCGCACATCCGGATTGTTCACGATGTCGTCGGCGCGGCCTTCCATCAGAACTTCGCCCGAATAAATGATATAGGCACGATCCGTGAGGCCCAAAGTCTCGCGCACATTGTGATCCGTAATAAGCACGCCAATTCCACGATTGGTAAGGTGGCGAACCAGCGCCTGGATATCGCCGACAGCAATCGGATCAATGCCGGCGAAAGGTTCATCGAGAAGCATATAGCTGGGTCGGGTTGCCAGCGCGCGCGCGATTTCCACGCGCCGCCGCTCGCCCCCCGACAAAGCTATGGTCGGCGTTTTGCGCACGCGAGCGATATTGAACTCCTCAAGTAACGCGTTGAGATCGGCGTCGCGGCGTCGCCGGTCCGGCTCCACGACTTCAAGCACCGAGCGGATATTGTCCTCTACATTGAGGCCGCGAAAGATCGACGCTTCCTGCGGCAAATAGCCGATACCAAGTCGCGCGCGCTGGTACATCGGCAGTGTTGTGACGTCGTAGCCATCGAGCTCGATACGGCCGCGGTCGGCGTTGATCAAACCAGTGATCATGTAAAACACTGTGGTCTTACCGGCACCGTTCGGGCCCAGCAGGCCGACCGCTTCGCCCCGCCGCACATAGAGCGTGACACCCCTCACCACCATGCGGCCGCCGAAACTTTTCTCGACACCATGCGCAGCGAGATATGCGTGACGCACCGGCTGCCGTGCATCACCGTCGCGGCGCGGGCGAGTGGATTCCTGGTTCTGAGCCGCGCCGTACATTTGCTGCAACGGCGGCATTGGTGCATTCAGTGCAGCAGCCTTTTTCGCGCGTGCTTCGGCCGGGGTCAGGACCCTGCGGCTTCGCGGCGGCCGGCGCCAAAACAGCGAGAGAATATTCACCAGGCTACCTCGCAGCGGGTCAGCCCGAGCAAGCACCGGGCGCGCGACATTAGCTGATTCCCGAAGCGGCGAGTGACCCGACACGTAGCGATCACGCTGCAGCTCAATTAAAACGGCCGCACGGGCGTCGGCCGCGGACTTTGCGCGCCATTGCCACCCGTCTTGATATCAGGCCCGCCGCTGCCGGGCTGGAACAATCCCTGCACGCGCCCCTGGCCGTTCTTGCCCGATTCCACTCGCGACACTCCGCTTGTCAGGTCAACTACCAGTCTATCGCCCCTCAGCACATTCTGACCTTGTGTCATTACGACCGGATTGCCGGTCAGCGTGACGGTGTTGCTCTTCATGTCGAAGATGCCAAGTTCGCCAGTCGCGGTTTGGTCTTTCTGCGTGACCACCACGCCACCGCGAGCCTCCAGCCTCTTGATGCGCTGCTCACCACCGGGACCGGGGGCTGCCGCCTGCATAGCCTTGCTCTTGTCGGCGCCTTCGTTGCCTTGCTCGTAGAACACCACCAACGCTTTGCAGCGCATGCCGGTGTCGCCCTGCTTCACGCGCACATCGCCGCTAAAGGTTGCTTCCTTCTGCTTGTCACGAACCTCCAACGACGCCGCCTCAATATGGACCGGCTGATCGCGGTTCTGCGAAAAGCCCTGCAATGCATTTGGTGGGCCCTGCGATACTGTCTGTGCGCGGAGACTCGCGACAGATATGATCAGCGCAACACCGATCATCAACAGGAGGGACGATTTGCGCGTCACGATCATTGCGCATCCGCTTTTGGCTGTGGCGGAGGCTGATTGAGCATCATGTCCATGATGACACCCCCGTGGAAACGGATCACATCGCCGGAATCAACAATATCGAGCCGGTTGGCATTGAGCGTACCTTGCAGCAGTTTTACCTCGACTGGATGTTCAGACACGACATTGCCTTTGCGGATATCGACCAATGCTTCACTCAGGTGACCCTGATAGCCAGTCGATGAGTTAAGCAAGATGTTTTGATCAAGCTTGAGGGTTTCGCCCTTGGCATCATAAATGCCCGTGACCGCAGTCATCTCCATCGAGCTCTTGTCTTGCATTTCCACCTTGGCGCGGATGTTGCGCAACTCGACGATATCGGGCTTGGTCATATCCTGCGCCGCCGTATCGGCTGTTAGCTCGTAAGCGCGAGCGTCACGCGTGAACCCCGACAGGCGTGGCTGCTCCATAGTCACTTTCGTGCCGGACACCACTAGGTTGTCGATGTTGATCGGTAACCTGGCGAGCATGCGCAGCGGATTGAAATAGGTGATCAGTGCAATGATGATGACTCCCACCGCCACGCTAGCCGGAACAGCAATACGCAGGATGCGAACTAGACGGCTATGCCGGCGCGCAGCGTGAAACGCACGTTCGGCGTCGCTGCGGCTCGTCGTCCAATAGGCGCGCGCCGTTTCTGGATCGTTTCTGGCGGTGATCACACGGCTCATGCCAAGCCTGGTGCCCGTCTGAGTTCGAAGGAAGTCTCGGAAGCCACCTTACGCCCCGCAACGCAACATGCCGTCCGAATATGGCCCCGACACGGCAAGCCGGGTTGCGTGCCATTAACTAATAGCAACATAGACTCAACAGCTTACGACGAATGTGAAAAAATATCCTCGGCAGCCCAGCCGGCGAGGTCGAGACGCGCCCGGTCGGGCAGAAAGCGGAAACAAGCCGCGGCCAGATCCGCACGGCCTTCGCGCGCGAGCATTCCATCCAATTTCTCTTTCAGCGCATGCAAGTGCAGGACATCCGTCGCCGCATAGGACACTTGCGCATCGCTAAGATCATCGGCACCCCAATCGGACAATTGCTGCTGCTTCGAGAGATCGACGCCCAGCACCTCGCGTGCCAGGTCTTTTAGTCCGTGTTTGTCGGTATACGTTCGGGCAAGTCGCGAGGCGATCTTGGTGCAATAAACCGGCGCCGCCATCACCCCGAACGTTTTCGCGAGTATGCCCATATCGAAACGAGCGAAGTGGAATATCTTGAGGATTGATTTGTCGGCGAGCAATCGCTCGATATTGGGCGCCTTGCGCTGGCCGGCGCCGATCTGCACGACATCCGCAGAGCCGTCGCCCGGCGAGAACGGCACGACACAAAGCCGGTCGCGATTAGGATCGAGGCCCATGGCTTCGGTATCGATCGCCACCGCGCCCTTGTAGGCGGAGAGGTCCGGAAGGTCGCCACGGTGCAGGCGGATGGTCATCAGGTTCTAAGGCTCGGAATGTTGGTGCCCAGGAGAGGACTCGAACCTCCACGGCTTTCACCGCTAGTACCTGAAACTAGTGCGTCTACCAATTCCGCCACCTGGGCTCGTCGGGACCAGATACGGAGCCGGTTCCGGCTTGTCAATGAAGGGGGTTTGGCCCTGTACAGCCGCTGGCCGATCCTGTATTTGCCGGGTTTCGAGGCACCCCTGCCCGGCAAGAAATTGAGAGCGGCATGACCGCACGCAGCCCCTATGACACCCTGGTCACTGTCTATGGTGGCTCGGGTTTTCTCGGACGGCACGTGGTGCGTGCTTTGGCCAAGCGCAACTATCGCATCAGGGTCGCTGTACGCCGCCCCGAGCTTGCCGGCTTTCTTCAGCCGCTCGGCCGTGTTGGTCAGATCCATGCAGTGCAAACTAATTTGCGCCACGCTCCTTCGGTGGAAATGGCCGCCCGTGATGCACAAGTCCTGATCAACCTGGTCGGCATCTTGTACGAGCGCGGTCGCCAGCGGTTCGACGCGGTCCATACTTATGGCGCCGAGCAAGTGGCACTGGCAGCGAATGCACATGGAGCGCGCATGGTCCATGTGTCCGCGATCGGTGCCGATCCAAACTCGCCCAGCGCTTACGGCCGCTCCAAAGCCAATGCCGAACAGTTGGTGATCGCGGCGCAACCGTCGACCACGATCATGCGGCCGTCGATCATCTTCGGGCCTGAGGATGATTTCTTTAATCGTTTTGCCGCGCTCGCGCGCATTTCGCCAATGCTGCCGCTGATCGGCGGCGGCCTGACGCGCTTTCAACCGGTGTTTGTCGGCGATGTTGCCGCCGCAATCGCCGACGCCGTCGACGGTAAAACACGTCCGGGCACGATTTATGAACTGGGCGGACCGGACGTGCGGACTTTCAAAGAACTAATGCAGTTCGTACTTACAACGATCGAACGCAAACGGCTGCTGGTTTCATTGCCGTTCTTTGTAGCCAGAATGCAGGCGATGTTTTTGCAATACCTCCCGAAGCCACTGCTGACTCCTGACCAGGTGGAGTTGCTCCGTAGCGACAATTTAGTTTCAGAAGCGGCCAAATCGGAGGCGCGGACACTACAAGGTCTTGGCATCGAGCCAGAGCCGATGGAGGCGATTGTACCGTCTTATCTCTGGCGCTTTCGCAAGACGGGGCAGTTCCGCAAGCGCCTCGCCTAGCCTTTATAGAATGTACAGCGCTGCAAGCCCGCCAGCACCCACCAGAATGCGCCACCATGCGAACAACGCAAAGCTATGGCGTTGTACATATCGCAGGAACGTCTTCACGACGATCCATCCGAAAATAAATGAGAAGACAAACCCCACCGCCGTCACCGTGATATTGCCGCCGAGCGCAAGTTCTCCACGGCTCTTGTACACCTCGTAGGCAAATGCACCGACCATTGTCGGCATTGCCAGCCAGAACGAGAACTCCGCCGCCGAGCGGCGATCGGCTCCGAATAGCATCGCGCCGACAATGGTTGCACCCGCGCGCGAGACACCAGGCACCATCGAGATGCACTGGATAATCCCGATACCGAGATACATTGGCAGGGTAAACCCGGTCGCCTCGTGATAGCGCGCCTGAAGATTCAGACGATCGACCCACAGCAAGATGAAACCGCCGATGATCAACGAGACGCATACGACGCGTACATCGAATAGATAAGACTTGATGATGTGATATCCGAACGCGCCAATCACTGCTGC
>DAHUXA010000260.1 GCA_027307405.1 Hyphomicrobiales bacterium
GGCGCCATTGTCGCGGATCCTGATCTCCACACTGTCGCCGAGGCTCCTGGTGGTCGCAGCAAGGGTCGGCTCGTAGTCGACTCCATTTGCGTCCGCTTTGCGCTTGGTCGCCGCATAAAAGCCGTTCGAAATCAGATTGAGGAGCGCCCGCGTAATCTCCTGCGGGAACAGGTCGGCTTCGCCGGCAGCCGGATCCAAAGACCTCTCCAAAGTGATATTGAAGCCCTGCTTCTCGGCGCGCGCGCCATGATAGGCGAGGTTCAGGCTCTCCTCGACGAGGGCGTTTATATCGACGGGCCGGTGCTCCCCTGAACCCTGACGCGAATGCAATAGCATGTTCTTGACGATCGAGTCGGCGCGCTTGCCGTGCTGCACGACCTTATCGAGATTGCCCTCCAGCATCTCTGCAATCTCACCAATCTCTGTTCGCAACTTGTTGTCGAGGTTGGCTCGCGCAAGCGCCTGCCGCAATTCGTCAATAAGTTCGACGGAGACCGCCGAAAAATTGTTGACGAAATTGAGCGGGTTCTTGATTTCGTGTGCGATCCCGGCGGTCAATTGGCCGAGTGAGGCGAGTTTCTCGGTTTGCACGAGGCGGTCCTGCGCCGCCCGCAAGTGCTCCAGCGACTTCGCCAGCTCGCGGGTGCGGGCTTCGACACGCTCGAACAGGCGCACGTTTTCGATTGCAATTGCGGCTTGGTCGGCAAATGTCGTGGCTAGCTCAATCTGCTTGTCAGTGAATGGACGCACGTCCGAGCGCGTCAAAGTCAGGACGCCGATCGGGACGCCCTCGCGTAGCATCGGGACGGCGAGAACCGTGCGGTAGTCGCCCAACCTTTGCGCCTCGACCAAAGTGTATTCCGGATCGGCCTTTACGTCGGGGATATGAATCACCCGGCCTTCAAGCAGGGCACGCCCGAACGCCGACCCTCGTTCGGCTTTGATCGGTATATCTTTGACATACTGCTGGAACTCACTGGAAAACCCGTAAGCCTCAGCGCGGTAGAACGCTCCATCTTTCTCGCGGGTAATGTTGGTCTTGTCCGCATCGCAGAGCCGGGCCGCTGACTCAACGAGGGTTTGCAGTACTGTCCGAAGATCAAAAGTCGAGCGGCTGATGACCTTGAGCACGTCGGCGGTGGCGGTCTGCTGCTGCAAAGACTCGGTCAAATCACGCGTGCGCGCCTGCACCTCGTCAAACAGTCGGACATTCTCGATCGCGATCACCGCTTGGTCGGCGAAGGTCTCGACAAGCTCGATTTGTTTGTCGGTAAACGGTTGCGTCGAGCGGCGCATGAGCAGGATCACACCGATCGGCGCTCCTTCCCGCAGAAGAGGGACGCCCAGCGTGGCGCGGTGCCCGACTATCTTTTGGGCGCTCAGATAGGCACTGGTGTATTCCGGATCCGCCAGTACGTCAGGGACGTGAACGGTTTTACCATCCTTCAAAACGCGGCCAGCGACATTGCCGCGCCCCCGGTCGATCGGCAGCGTTTTTACAAATTCACTCTGTTCAGCCGACAAACCGTAACTCGTGGCCCAATAGTTACTGTCACCTTTCTGGCGAATAATGGCAGCTAGATCCGCCTCGCAAAGACGCGCTGCCGACTCAGTTAGCGTGTCCAGTACCGGTTGTAGATCGAATTTCGAGCGGCTGATGACCTTGAGCACATCGGCGGTGGCCGTCTGCTGCTGGAGAGATTCACGCAGCTCGCTGAGCAGCCGCGCATTCTCCATGGCGATGACCGCCTGCGCAGCGAAATTCTGAACGAGTTCGATTTGCCTATCGTTGAATGGTCGCACCTCCTGACGAAAAATATTTATAGAACCGACGAGTTCATTGTCCTTCAGTAGTGGCACCGCGAGCGTCGATCTAAATCCACCGAGCTCAACAGCCGTAACAACAAAAGGATGGCGATCGACATATGACTGCAACTTTGCGAGGTCGTCGATGTGAACGACTCGCTTGGTGGATGCGACACGCCCAAGCGGCGCATCCGGCGGCGGTCGGAGCTGCGGTTCGCGTTTGCGAGCCTCAACATATGCCCTGGGGGCATCTTGAGTGGCGGCTACCGCACGGAATGCATCAGCGTCCCTAAGATACAGGATGGCAAACTTGGCTTCGCAGATGCGCGCGACGTTTGTTAACATCGTATCGAACACCGGCTGCAATTCGCTGGGCGAGCTTGAAATAACTTTCAAGACCTCCGACGTTGCAGTTTGCTGTTCTAGCGCCTCTGATAAATCGTCCGTGCGTTGGCGTAGTTCATTGAGCAGGCGCGCATTTTCGATAGCAATGACTGCTTGCGCGGCGAAGTTCGTGACCAGCGCAATCTGCTTGTCGGTAAAAGGACGGACCTCCTGGCGGTAAATGGAAATCGAACCGACGAGTTCGTCTTCCTTTAGCATCGGGACAATTAGCAGCGTGCGGGCGCCGGCAAGATCTGCAAGACCGACGACAGCTTCATCCCCTTCTAGGTAGGGTTCTCGGGTTCGAATATCGTCGATATGCGCAATCTTTTTGGTTCGAGCGACGTAGGCAAGACCACTTTCCGGATGAGGGCGAATTACCTGCCCTTTCCGCGTTGCAAATTCGGGCGGCGGATTGTGTAGCGCCACACTGAGATAGGCCTCACCATCATAAAGGTTCAGCGTACCGAACCGGGCTTGGCAAATCCGCGTGGCGTTTTCCAGTATGGCGTTGAACACCGGCTCCAATTCGCCAGGTGAGCCGGAGATGACGTTCAGCACCTCCGAGGTCGCCGTCTGCTGCTCCAGCGCCTCGTCCCGCTCCTGTGTGAGACGCGCAATCGTCTCACTTGCATTGGCGATGGAAGGCTTGCGGCCACGAGCGACCTTGGACGCCTTGCGGCTGCCCAACGTCTTGCGGCGTTGCGCTTTCGCTCCTTTGCCGCCCGTTTTGTTGCGTCGTCTCATTGCCTCGCCCGAAGCCCGCGACGAGGCATCGTACCGTGTCAAACGGGTAGACCGAAAGGGGAAACCACAGATCGTCGTGCAGCGATCAATGTCCCTAGGGACCGGGGCAAAAATATACGGCGGTACAGATCCATTGGGTGAAGTTAATCGCCTTTTCATTCCCGGTGCACGCCGCGGCTTCCAGCACGTCATCCGGGATCTCGTCCAGGACGTTTTCTTCATTTTTGTCGTTGACCATGTCATCCACGGCATTGATCCTCGCATTCATGGATGCCGATCGAGCGCTATGAGTGACAATACCACTCGTAACGGCGACCTAACCGGCCCGTCCGCACATACGTACTGTACCGCGTGT
>DAHUXA010000261.1 GCA_027307405.1 Hyphomicrobiales bacterium
AAGGCTGCAAAGTATCGCCGGTCCTTTAAAAAGCCCTTTGATGATTGCTGCTAAATTGCCATTCAGCTTGATTCAATTTGTACGCAAGCAGAAAACTTCCTGCACACTTTCCACCGGTCTGATGTCCGCTATTGGCACAAAGCGGACATGGCAGAGGCGCAAACTAATGTCCGCTTTCGGGGGTAAAGCGGACATCGCACAGGCCTGTCGCAATGTCTGCTTTTGACCGAAAGTGGACATCAGCCCACGCTCAACGATCTGCGTCTTGGCCCCCTTCCAGCGTGCCAGTATGCCCCGGTACAATGGTCCTAGGGCTTTGGGGGAGAGGCAATGAGACGGCGCGATTTCATCAAGGTACTCGGTGGAACGGCAGTTGGATGGCCGTTTGTTGCGCGCGCACAGGAAGCCGTACGGATGCGGCGGGTCGGCATGCTTATGAGCACCGCCGAGACCGATGTGCAATCGATGGTCGGGGCCGCGGCTTTGGTGCGTGGTTTGGAGGAACGGGGCTGGAGACTTGGTGGCAACGTGCAGATTGAGTATCGCTGGGCCGCAGCCAATGCGAACCTTTATCGAAGATTTGCGCAAGAATTGGTTACGCTCGCTCCTGACGTTATTCTGGCTGTCGGCGGGGTAGGCGTAAGCGCGCTGCAACAGGTGACCCGCACCATACCGATCGTGTTCGTGGGAACCAATGATCCGATAGACCGAGGCCTGATCGCGAGCATTGAGCGACCCGGCGGCAACACTACGGGATTTATCGCTTTCGAATTCAGTATCGGTCGGAAGTGGCTGGAGTTGCTCAAGCAGATTGCGCCGAGTGTGTCGCGAGTGGCGGTTATCCGGAATCCTGTGCAATTTTCCGGGATCGGCCTGGCTGCCATCGAAAAGGCGGCGCCACCATTCAATGTGGCGGTGAGCCCGATCGATGCACGCGGCGGGATAGAGATGGAAAAAAGTATAACTACATTTGCGCGCGACAGTAATGGCGGTCTGATCGTGACGCCGAGCCCGTTTTCGGTGTTCTTTCGCGATCAGATCATCACGCTTGCGGACCGGCACAAACTGCCTGCGGTCTACTTCAACCGATACTTCGTTGATGGCGGCGGCCTGATCTCCTATGGACCCGATATCGTCGAGCAGTACCGCCACGCGGCAGGTTACGTCGATCGCATCCTCAAGGGTGAAAATCCTGCCGACATGCCGGTGCAGGCGCCTACAAAATTCGAACTGGTCATTAACCTCAGGACGGCGAAAGCACTTGGTATAACCGTATCGCCCGCGCTTATCGCGTCCGCCACCGAGACGCTTCAATAAATGCCACGATGTCCGCTTCCGGCACAAAGCGGACATCCCAGAGCCGCCGACCAAAACGCAGCCGCAAATGATTTAGCTATGGCGGGAAGCACTACCGAATAACCCCGGCGTCGGCTGGCAGTGACCGAGCCGACCGCCGCAATCGCCGACGAAAGAACAGATACACAGCAAGCGGAAGAACAAATAAGATGAAAAACAAAAGGACATATGGCAGTTGTAACGGACGAGTGCTTCCGGAAAATCGTTCTGCAATTTCAAGAAGCCAATAACCTTCCCACAGGACCAATAGGATCCACCCAAAAAAGGTAAGTCTGAAGCGCCGATCCTCGGCCACTTCATCGATAAGTTTCACCCCATCGACTTTTCGTACCCATCGCTCCGCTTTCTGGTCGAAATAGTGATACCTTCTAAATTCTCGAAGTTTCCTAAATTCGGACCTTCTCCGTCGTCGGCCCAATAAACGACGTTTTATCGCATGCGTGACGAGATACGCTGCCAGACCGAAAGCAACTAGCCAGGCAAGGATGATCACAATTGGTAGCATGGAAGTATCCTATCTCGTCGACGATACATTAGCGCGCCAAATATTCATGGCTGCGCACCCCGGCGCGCCCACGCCGCGATGAAAAGACAAAGCGCTATGATGGCCCCGAGTTCAGCCCAGAAAAAAATGAGTATGTCGGCTCTCACGCCCAGAGGCGGTGCACCCGGCAAGGCATTGCGCAGCGCGGGCAGCGCAAAAATCATGGCGCCGAGAGCACCAACTATCGTGACCTCGATCCGCCGAACGCCGACAAAGACAAGGCTGCCGAGGATCAAGGCGCAAAACGTCATCACGATCATTGCGCCATAGATTGCAATGCCAAAGAACGAAACCGCTCCGGTCCGGCGGACCGCGAACTGGAGCTGAAGTTCATCAGGCTGTTGCGTGCCTATCGACTGGGCCTTGGTGCTGAAGCCAAGGATGCCCTCCCAGGCCGTGACATGAATCGGCAGCGACTTCTCCGAGCTGTCCTGGGCCCGTTCGCTCGCCGCAAACGTCATCAGTGCCATGTATCGGTCCAACGGATAGTCGCTAACGTTTCCACCGTTAAGATCGAAGTCGTAGGTGACTTCGGGAAGCGGTTGGGCAGCCCGTACCTGCACATGCTCGACCTGCTTGCCGCGTTGAATCTTGAGAAGAAAATCACGATCGGCGACCGTTGCGGTGGCGCCGGACGCAGGCACCACGCTAATCCGCACCTGCATCGAATCGTTTACGACATCAATTTGAATGGGCTGCACATAGAGGCTGACACGGGCCTCGCTGGCCAGCGCGCCGTGCTCTGTTTCAACCGGCCCCTTCAGCAAATCAAACTGGGCCAGGATGATGCCATAAGCCAGCCCGCACCCGGCCAACAGTGCCACCAACATTACGCCGCGACGCAATAGCGGAGAAAGTCGGGCCGGCGAGAATTCTTTGCTAATCACATCGGCGGCTGGTTTGTCCGGAGCTTCATCCACGGCTTTAACTTTAGCAGTCGAAGCGCTCATCTAACAGACGTTTCGCAATGTCCGCTATTGGCACAAAGCGGACATTCCGCCGCCGCCATCAATGTCCGCTTTTGGGGTAACAGCGGACGTCACGCAGACATGCGGTCATGTCTGCTTTTGGACCAAAGCGGACCACCTTCCAAAGTACCGGTAAGGGGGCCGCATTAGACTGGCGTCCGACGAAGCGCGGCCATTAGCCATGCTGTTGCGGGGACTCTTTTCTTTTGCCTGCTATCTGCGATAGGTTCCGTCCCGGAGAAATTTCTACAGAGCAACGCACGATGACTTCACTTCGACTCTTCGCTGCCCTTTGCGCCGCGGTCGTTTGGGCAGAATCGTGCTATGCTGATTGCTCCTCACTCCACGCACTCGCTCAGCAGCACGCCAATGACATGGCGCGCCGCAACAGTCTCGATCATGCTGGATTCATGCAG
>DAHUXA010000262.1 GCA_027307405.1 Hyphomicrobiales bacterium
TATTAGTTTAGGATTGGTCGCCGTTATGGGTTTTTTGCTTATGGTCTCGCTGGTAATCAGCGCCGGTCTTACGGCGTTCGGCAACTATTTGGACACTGTGTTGCCGATGGGAAAACTAATCCTTCCTGCGCTGAATTTTGTTGTGTCCTTAGTGCTTCTTGGAGTGCTCTTTGGCGCAATTTATAAAGTTCTGCCCGACCGAAGCCTTCAATGGAAGGATGTGGTGATTGGCGCTCTGATTACATCAGTCCTTTTCAACATCGGGAAATCACTGATTGGCTGGTATATTGGCAGTAGCGCAGTCGCCTCGAGCTATGGTGCTGCAGGCGGCCTCATTGTGCTGCTGTTGTGGGTTTATTACTCGGTTCAGACATTCTTGCTCGGGGCTGAATTCACCAAAATCTATGCGAACCGGCACGGTAGCAAGCAAGGAAAGCCAGTCTGACGAGCGCGTGTCTGCGTTTGACCCAAAGCGGACATGCGGATGATTATTTAACTGATGCAGCATTTCGAAACTTCGGTAGGCGAAAAGCGCAGCAAGCGGTTTAGTGCTGAGGGATCCGAGAGCACGGCAAGCGTCTCCTGTCGACTTAGAAGCGCTATTACTTGCTCGGGCGTCTGCGCCTGATCTATTTTGGCAAGTGCAACCACCAGCGCGACGTCGATATCACCAAGAGCGCGTGGGGCAGGCGGAGCCAGCATGTCGAGATGGGCTGCGCGCAGTGCCGGATCCGCCAGCAAAGCGGAAAGCGCCTCTGCCGGTATTTTCCATTGATCGTTTTCCGCGATAGCGTTGGCGCGCGACAGGATGGCAGGCGGCGCCGTTTCGTCCGGAGTGAGTAGAAGACCAGCGGCCCGGAATCTCGCGCCGCTTCTCGCTTGTGCGCTTAACCCGGCCAGCGGAATCGCGAGCGCCAAGCCCGCGATCCCCGGCGACATCCAGAACAGCAATGGCGCTGATACGGCAAAGGCCGCGACTGCAAGGACAAGACCTAAAACCGTTGCCCACAGGTAGTCCCGGGCAAAGTCGGCGACACGCGTTAATCTTGCATGCTCGCGCACTTGCGCCGACCAGCCGGAGTCGCGACCACGCAGGATTTGGCTGACCGCCCGGCATTGCGCCAGCATCATGACGGGCGCGACTAGCGCCGATATGACGCTTTCGAGCAGAACGCTCGCCATGCCGCGCATGCTGCCGCCCATGCCGGTGCGGGTGTGGCGCCGTGGCAGCATCGAGAGCCAGCCCAGCAGCTTCGGCAATACCAGCAGGCTCATCGTGACAAGGAAGACGTAGGCAGCTCGCACTGGATCCTGCATCGGCCACTGCGGAAACAATGTGGGGTGGCTCGGAAAATAGTCGGGCGGAATGAAGCGCGCCTGCAGGGCGATCAGGATTCCGATCAGCAAAAAGATGAGCCACAGCGGCGCGGTGAGATAGCCGCCAATGCCGACGAGCAGATGCAGCCGCGACATCCAGTGCAGGCCGCGCGCCGGCAGCACTCCGGCATGCTGCAGGTTGCCCTGGCACCAGCGGCGGTCGCGCGCAATGTAGTCTGTCAGCGTCGGCGGGCACTCTTCGTAGGAGCCGCCAAGCTCGGGCGCCATGTGAATGGCCCAGCCAGCGCGACGCATCAACGCGGCTTCGACAAAATCGTGGCTGAGAATGTGGCCGCCGAACGGCTTAGGGCCCTTGAGCAGCGGCAGGCCGGCCTGACCGGCGAACGCTTCGATCCTGATGATGGCGTTATGTCCCCAATAGTTGCTGTCGGCGCCGTGCCACCAGGCGACGCCATATGCGATCAGAGGTCCATAAACACGGCCGGCGAACTGCTGCAGCCGCGCGAAAAGCGTGTTGGCGTTGACGAGCACCGGAAGCGTTTGGATCAGCCCCACGGGAGCGTTACTTTCCATAGCGGCGGCGAGCCGTACGATTGTGTCGCCATCCATCAGGCTGTCGGCATCCAGGACAATCATGTGGTCATAGTTGCCGCCAAAGCGCATCACCCAATCCGAGATATTGCCCGCCTTGCGGCCAATGTTGCTGGTGCGATGGCGATAATAGAGCTGCTCGGCGCAGCCGCGACCGCGCAGGCGAAGGAAGGCCGCTTCTTCGGCGACCCAGATCGCGGGGTCCGTGGTGTCGCTGAGAATGAAGCTGTCGAAATGGTCAATACGGCCGGTCCCGTGCACCGATTCGTAAACGGCCTGCAGCCGTGCCATTACCCGATTCGGGTCCTCATTATATGTCGGAAGCAGCAACGCGCTGCGCGTGTGGAGCTGCGGAAGCGGGCCGGCCGGATCGATCCCCAAAGTGTGTCTGCGCCCGGTCAGCACCGAGCAGAAGCCGATGACGGCGCTGACGAACGACAGCGCGATCCAGGCAAACATCACGACGAACAGCACAAGGATCATCGTTTCCAGGATGGTCAGCCCGCCGACCTGCAAAACCTCGTACATCTGCTGAGCGGCAATGGCGGTCAGTGCGACTGATGCGCCGAACACAATGAGGCGCCGCAAGGGCATTAGGCGCGGGGACGTAGCAGGCGAGCCTACCGATGCTGGCACCTGCCACAGCGACTGTTGCGGCATGGCGAGCGGCGCTTCCGGCGGCAGCGCATTGATGCAAGGCGCGTTTGCGCGCATCAGGGGGCTCACTGTGTCCATCGGTACAGCCAAGTTTCGGAAATAGGGTTGTCGGAGTTTTTCAGCTGCGCGCGGAGCTCGACCAGCGCTTCGCCCTTGGTGTCGAGCTCGAAGCTTAGCCGCATGCCGCCGGTCTGCGGATTGGGCTGTAGCACCAGATTGTGGATATCGCCTTTGTTCGCGCTGACATTGGGCGTGACCGCATTTTGGTCGGACGTCAGCGGGCCGCCGACGGTTTCCATGACGAAGCGGCGGGTACCGTTACTCCCCGCGCCAATGTTGGTCTTGGCAAATCGCGCGTTGAGCGGATCCTTTGGCCGCCAGAAGGCAACAATATTATCGTGGATCTCTTCCTTCGTCGGGATCTCGACCAACTGGACCTGACCTTCGCCCCAGTCGCCGATCGGTTCGGCCCACAGGCTCGGCCGCTTTTCGAAATGCGATTCGAGATCGTCATAGGCGAAGAAATCGCGCTCGCGCTGCATCAGGCCAAAGCCTCGCGGATTGACGTCGTTGAAATAGCTCAGCTGCAGCTCACGCGGATTACTTAGCGGGCGCCAGATTTCCTCGTCGCGGCCGCTGCGCATGGCGAGGCCATCGGAATCGT
>DAHUXA010000263.1 GCA_027307405.1 Hyphomicrobiales bacterium
GGCCGCGAGTTGAAACAGCCCTTTCGGAAATTGCGTGTGATCGAGAATGTCGATGAAGCTCGCGTCGATATCGGTCGTTCGCCCTTTGACTGTCGTTGATCCGCTGAGCGAGGTTGCCCAGACATAGGGCGTAAGGCTGTAGGTCCAACCCTGAATTGCTGGTGCGGGCGTGATCGGCGCCTTGACCGGCATCGCGACATCTGCGGCGATCGCTGCGCTCGAGATGCCAAGTGCGACAGCAAATGATGCGATGATTCCGATCGGTCCGCGCGCAAACGAAAAATGCATATCACCCCCGATTGCGACTTTTTGGTCGTACCACGCGCGGTATCCAGATCACTCTCGCCCTTTATACCAAGTTTATTGCAAATGTGCGCACATGCAAATGTGCGGACACGCAAATGTGCTTTCTGTGGTCTGACCCGTCTATGCAATACTTTGCGTCGTTTGTGAAGTTCTTTGACTCAAATCAATATTCATCCGGACAGGTCCTTTAGTGAGAGGCCGGTCTGATTTCAGAGGGAGCGTCATGAAAAGAACACCGCCAAAAAAATATTGGATCGCGCTGTGGTTGTCCTTTCTTGTAGGTACCACAGCAACGTCTTCTTTGCTCGCCCAGCAAATCACGGGCACGCCCGGCTCGCCAAGTGCCACGACGACAATCGATGGCGCGCAGATTCCTGCACCGCCGCAAAAATTCGACGGCAAGATCGAACGCGAGGCGACGAAGTCGAAGCCTTATTGGCCCGCGCGCATTGTGCCGCCCAAGGGTGCGCCCAATGTCCTGCTGATCATCACCGACGATGCCGGCTACGGCGTATCAAGCACCTTCGGTGGAGTTATTCCGACGCCGGCGCTCGATCGCATCGCGCGGGATGGCCTGCGCTACACCAATTTCAATTCGACAGCCTTGTGCTCGCCGACACGCGCGGCGTTGATCACTGGACGCAATCATCACTCGGCTGGCTTTGGCGTCGTTGCCGAGCAGGCAACTGGCTACCCGGGCTACGACAGCGTCATCACCAAGGATAAGGCGACGATCGGGCGCATACTCACTGACAACGGCTATCACACTGCCTGGTTCGGCAAGAACCACAACACGCCTGAATATCAATCCAGTCAGGCCGGACCGTTCGACCAATGGCCGACTGGCATGGGGTTCGAATATTTCTACGGATTCATGGGCGGCGACACCAACCAGTGGGAGCCCGGCAATCTCGTTCGCAATACAACGCCGATCTATCCCTACCAAGGAAAGCCGGGCTGGAATCTCATGACGGCCATGGCGGATGAAGCGATCGAGTACATGAATCGCATCAACGCTCTGTCGCCTGACCAGCCCTGGCTCATCAAGTTCGCGCCAGGCGCTACGCACGCGCCGCACCACCCCACCCAAGAATGGGTAAAAAAGATCAGCGACATGCACTTGTTTGATCAGGGCTGGAACAAGTTGCGCGAGACGATCTTTGCAAACCAGAAGAGGCTCGGTGTCATTCCGCAGAATGCCAAGCTGACGCCATGGCCATCCGACCGGATCAAGGATTGGGACAAGCTCACGGACGACGAGAAGAAATTATTCATTCGTCAGGTTGATGTTTTTGCAGCTTATGCGGCCTACGCCGACAACGAGATTGGCCGCGTCATTCAGGCAGTCGAAGACCTGGGCAAGCTCGACAACACGCTTATCATTTATATCACCGGCGACAATGGCACGAGCGCTGAAGGCCAACCCAACGGCACGCCGAATGAAGTTGCGATGTTCAACCAGGTTAATCCATCGGTCGAGGATCAACTTAAATATTTCTACGATGTCTGGGGTACCGACCGTACCTACAATCACATGTCCATCGGCTGGGCATGGGCCTTCGATACGCCGTTCTCTTGGACCAAGCAGATCGCCTCGCATTTCGGTGGTGTCCGCCAGGGCATGGCGGTCTCATGGCCGAACGTGATCAAGGACAAGGGTGGGATTCGCAACCAGTTCCACCACGTCATCGATATCGTGCCGACCGTTCTCGAAGCGGCTCACATCCAGCAACCGAAGATCGTCGACGGCATCAAGCAGAGCCCGATCGAGGGCGTCAGCATGGTGTACACCTTCGACAAGAAAAACGAGAACGCGCCCTCGACACACAAGACACAGTATTTCGAAATGTTTGGCGACCGCGCGATCTATAGTGAGGGCTGGATCGCCAGCACAAAGGTCATGCGTGCGCCTTGGGATACCCTTGTGCCAAAGGCGAATGTGCTCGATTTCCCGTGGGAGCTCTATGACCTGAGGAACGATTGGACACAGGCAGACGATGTTGCGGCCAAAAATCCTGCCAAGCTGAAGGAGCTGCAGGCGCTGTTCTGGAAAGAAGCCGAGAAATACCAGGTCCTCCCGCTCGACGCATCGGTGGCGACGCGCCTCCTCACGCCGCGGCCGAGCCTGAGCGCCGGTCGCAGCTCGTTTGCGTGGATACAGCCGATGACCGGCGTGCCAAACGGCGATGCGCCCAGCATTCTCAACACTTCCTATAACTTCAAGGCCGAGGTGGAGATTCCACAGGGCGGCGCCGACGGCATGCTGATCACGCAAGGTGGGCGGTTCGCCGGCTACGGCTTCTATGTGCTCAAGAGCAAGCCGGTGTTTCTCTGGAATCTCGTCGACCTCAAACGCGTGCGCTGGGAGGGCCCCGAGCTCAGCCCGGGCAAGCACGTGATCGAGTTCGACTTCAAATATGACGGGCTCGGCGCCGCGACCATGGCCTTCGGCAACTACAGCGGCATCGGTCAGGGTGGCACAGGCGTGCTGAAGGTTGACGGCACTGCGGTGGCCACGGAGAAAATGCAGCACACATTGCCCCTCATCCTGCAATGGGACGAGTCTCTGGATATCGGCTCCGACACAGGCACCCCGGTTAACGATGCCGACTACCAGACGCCATTCACTTTCACCGGAAAGATCAACAAGATCACCTTGACGATTGACCGGCCGAAGCTGTCGCCTGAAGATATCAAGAAGTTGCAAGAGGCGCAGCGCAACAACAAAGTGAGCGAATAATGATATGTTTCAGGGCGAGCCAGGCTCCCCGTACGGCTATGACGGCCACGGTTAGGGAGAGTGCTATGAGGAAGTTTGTAATCGTTGCCGGTGTCGCGGCGATATCTCTCGGCGTTCAGGTTAACGCCGCGCTCGCCGACGATGTTCCGACTTTCAACATCCGCAAAAGC
>DAHUXA010000264.1 GCA_027307405.1 Hyphomicrobiales bacterium
CGGTGAGCAGCGCGTGCGACCAATCCACCGAGGCCCGCAACGTTTGCTGGCGGCGCACCGCGGTGCGGGCTCCGCCGGTCAGCAGCCGGAAGCGGTCATGCAGGCTGTCGCGGATGGTGCAACGGGCGTGACCCATCTGTTCAATGCCATGCCGCCGTTGAGTGCGCGTGCCCCGGGGATCATCGGCGCGGCGCTGGCGGAGCACCAGCTGACGGCTGGCCTCATCGTCGATGGGATCCATGTCGATCCCGTTTCGGTCCGGGCTGCGTTTGCGGCCAAGGGTTCCGACCGGATTGCCCTGGTCACCGATGCCATGCCGACGGTCGGGACATCGCTGGACCGCTTCGAACTGGTCGGCCGAAAGATCAAGCTGGTCGACGGACGGCTGACCACGGAAGAGGGGACCCTGGCGGGCGCGCATCTCGATATGGCCTCGGCAGTCCGCAATGCGGTTAGAATAGCCCAGCTTCCCCTGGAGGACGCGCTCCGCGCCGCTTCACTGACCCCTGCGCGATTTCTGGGCCTGGACAACGAGCGCGGAGTGCTGGTTCCAGGTGCTCGCGCCGATCTTGTGGCTTTAACAGAGGAGCTGAGGGTCGTCGCAACCTGGGTCGACGGCTGCACCGATGATGTGAAAAGCGATTGAGCACCTGATTGCGCGACCTGTTGATTGCGCGCAATCCGCGTCCGAGCCGACTGTCTACGGCCTTCCGTAGCGCAAGTGTCGTTGACGCTGGCTCAACCAGGCCTGCTCATCTGGTAGCGCCAGCGCATCCAGATCGTGAGGTGTCGCCGACACGTCGTCGACCCATTCTCGTAACAACGGGCCGCCATTGATGACATCGATGGGGAGTTTGCCGTGCTCGTACTCGTAAGCGAAATCGCGCCACAGCGGGTAGCCCGGGTACAAAGAACGAATCGCCTTGAAGGCAAGCGCCTGGATGCGCCAGGGCTTGAATGTCTGGTGATGGTAACCGGGACCTTCCGTGTGTATCTGCACGGCGTGGCAAAGCTGGCCCGCATGTTTGTGAAACGTTGGTTCGAACCAGCACTCGCGCAAGCGACAACCATCGAGCCACCGCGGCGCAAGGATCTCCATTTGTTTCATGACGGCCCGCGCGTCGATATCGGGAGCGCCGAATTGTTCGAGCGGCCGGGTGGTGCCGCGTCCTTCGGACAGCGTCGTGCCCTCGAGCATCACCGTCCCTGCATAGGCGCGCGCCATCCACAAGTTCGGCGCGTTGGGGCTCGGATTAATCCACGCGCGTGTGCCCAACGGCCAGCCGAATCCCGGCGCGGCATCGGGTTGCCAATTCTGCATCTCGATGACCTGATACTCGACGTCGAGCTTGAGCGTCTTGATGAACCATAGACCCAATTCGCCCAGCGTGAGCCCATGACGCATTGGCAACGGTCCTGCACCGACAAAACTTTCCCAGCCGGCGCGTAGCGTCAAACCTTCGACAGGTCGACCCACAGGATTGGGCCGATCTAATACCCAGACAGTCTTATGATGTTGCGAGGCCGCTTCGAGGACGTGGAGCAGGGTCGTGATATATGTGTAGATTCGACAACCCAGATCCTGCAGATCGACGATGATCACATCGAATGCGTCCATCATCGCATTAGTCGGTCTGCGCACGTCTCCATAGAGGCTAAATACCGGAATGCCATGCACCGGATCGTTGAAGTCCGGAGACTCGATCATGTTGTCTTGTTTATCCCCCCGCAGGCCATGCTGCGGACCGAAGGCGGCGCTTATCTTCAGATCACCGCATGCGGCCAGTGCATCCAATGAGTGTGTCAGGTCTTCCGTGACGGAAGCGGGATGCGCGAGTAACGCCACACGTCTGCCGGTGAGTGGCGCACGCAAAGTGGATTCGGTGATGAGTCGATCGATGCCAAATTTCATGATTGCACGGCCAGAGAAAACTCATGCGCGAAACAATCGGCGTGATGGAAGTCCGGCTTCCCGGGTGGATGCGCCAATGCCCAATATGATTTGCGGCCGCTCGTGTCTTCGATCAAAACCGACAAACCGAGATGCCAAACGACCTTGCGTGGCAAAGCCGACAAGCGATCCAACTCCAGCGAGGTCTGCAATGCGTAGCAATCGGAGTTCGATTGAACTTCTATTGGGGGTGCGCTGATCTCAGCCGCCACACGCATCCCGCTCCGGTGGCTGCTGAACCGATATGCAGCCCATTGTGTCGACGGCGCAAAGTTAAATTCGTAGTACTCGGAGCCCGAAGAAGCACGTACAAATGCCTCGAAGCAGGTGTGCCGCCAAAGCTCATCGCTGCGTGCGGCCGCCATGACAGGCGGCATGCGGATGTCGCTTATCTTGCCGGTCACGATATAGGATAACACCAAACTATCGGCGCGCGTGCGTGCGATCTCCACTTCAATCTGTGCCGCCGTGAAGGAACGCGAGTCCGGATGAAGTTTCAACAGCTGGCGCATATAGACATTCTATAGGCCAGATCGTTACTGTCACATGTGCCGAGATTGTGCTTGCTCATAGCGCGATAATCGCAGCATTATCTGGAAGTACTTCTGCCCAATAATTTAATGCCCGGAAAAGGTCGCCAGCGTCTGCCTTTGACCGGCAAGATGAGGACCCGACGCTTTCAAGCGTGCTAGTTTGAGCCGGCACAAGGTCATGTCTGTCGGCTAATGACCAGGTTTAGGCGGTCATCGACACTTTATCGTCCCGTACATTGGCTAGTTTGAATTGCGAATTAAGCGGTGGCAGCGGCGGCATTGGTTCGCGCGACCGAGCGAGCAACGAATCATGCTTGGCCTGGCCATTGGATTTCGGAAAATTTAACTTGCGTCAAGTGATGGCGGGTTGATCAAACCGGTCATGTCCGTAGGATCGAAGCTGACCAGCGCATAGGGGGCGCACGCGGAATGATCGTGCCAATAGGATTCGGTAGGCTGAACACGGCAGCATGAATGGTACCAAACGGAGACGCGATGAGATGCCGTTGCCATCTTGCGGCCCTCGCGGTTGACTGGCGAGCAACCTACCAAGATCCTGGTAGGCAATTCTTTCAGGGGCGAGCGCAAAAAACAAAGTTGCAATCGCGATCGATGCGGCAGCTTTTCGCCGTCGACGCCTAGGCGGAACTGCCTTCTGTTCGCTCAATAACACACTGCAACATCCTGCTACCCGGCCGCGCGGGAGCTGATGCGCCAGATGTGTTCAT
>DAHUXA010000265.1 GCA_027307405.1 Hyphomicrobiales bacterium
GCCGTTCCGGCGCTGGCGCAGGATTCGCCTGGAATCATGCCAAAGCCTGCGCAGCCGCCCGAGAGAGCAAAAGCAACCCACGTTCGCAAGCATGTTGCGCCGAAGATCGCTGCGCCGGCGACCGTCTCCGCAAAAACTGCAGCGTTAAAAACCGAGGCTACCGAGACTAAACCAGCCGCAGAAATGTCCGCAGCTCTTTCCGACAGCGAGCGTTTGAAAATCCAGGCGGCACTTTTGTGGTCAGGTGACTATACCGGTTCGATCGGCGGTGAAGACGCCTTTCTTTCCGCCATCAAAAATTTCCAGAAGCGCGCAAGGTCAAAGATCACAGGTGTCCTTTCGCCCAACGAGCGCGCTAACCTACTCACTGCCGCCAAAAATCATGAAGACGAATTCGGCTGGACCGTCGTGACCGATCCGTCGACGGGTGTGCGGCTCGGCCTGCCGCTGAAACTGGTGCCGCAAGTGCGTGACGCTGCGTACGGGACACGCTGGTCGGCCGCCCACGGTGAAGTGCAGGTCGAAACTTTCCGCATCAAGGATACTGAACGAAAACTCGCTGCCTTCTTCGAACAGCAAAAAAAAGAGCCGTCCTCCCGAAAGATCGAAACCAGCGTATTGCACGACGACAATTTCTTTATCAGCGGAATGCAGGGCCTCAAGAAATTCTCCGTACGCGGATACATGCGTGATGGTGAAATCCGCGGTTTTACCCTGTTGTTTGATCAAATGATGGAAACCATTGTCGCGCCGGTGACCGCGGCGATGGTGAGCGCGTTCTCGCCATTCCCCGAACGCAGTTCGCCGTTCGCTGCAATGGCGACTTCGGTCGAATACGGCAACGGCCTGGTCGTGAGTGCGCGCGGCCACATCATCACCGACCGCAAGCTCGCGACCGGGTGCCAGGTCATTATCGCTGCCGGTCTTGGCGATGCTGACCGTATTGCCGAAGACAAGGATACGGGTCTGGCCCTGCTGCGCGTTTATGGCCCGCGCAAGCTGTCGCCACTCACGCTTGGCCCTGCTGCACCGAAGAAAGCCGACTTGACCTTAATCGGCATCCCGGACCCGAAAGAGCAAAACGGCGCCAAGAAACTCACCGAGATCAAGGCGCGGCTTGCCGAAGGCAATGCAATCGAATTGCGCCAGCCGGTGCCAATGGCAGGTTTTTCCGGCGCTGCCGCACTCGACGCGCAAGGGCAATTCCTCGGCATGATGGTGATGCAAAATTTCTTGCTTGCGAGTACCGAGCCGGCAGCACCGCCGGTGCGTCTCATCACCGCGGGGACCATTCGCGGCTTTCTGACCGCGCAGAATGTCGGACCTGCAACAGAAGGCGACGATGCGAAGGCGGCAATCGTGAGAGTTATTTGCGTCCGCAAATAGCTATCTGTTTTTCCATTTCGGCGTACGTTTTTCGATGAAGGCCTTCATGCCTTCCTTCTGATCTTCTGTCGCAAACAGCGAATGGAAGATGCGCCGTTCGAAGGCCGTGCCTTCCGAGAGGCCGCTTTCGAATGCACGGTTGACGGCTTCCTTGCCCGCCAGCACTGATGGCAGCGACATATTCGCCACGGTTTCAGCGAGCTTCATGGCCTCATCCATCAAGTGAGCGGCCGGAACGACACGCGCCACTAGGCCGGACCTTTCAGCCTCTGCCGCATCCATCATCCGTCCGGTCAAGATCAAATCCATGGCCTTGGCCTTGCCGACTGCGTGCGCAAGCCGCTGCGTGCCGCCGATGCCCGGAATGACACCAAGCTTGATCTCAGGCTGGCCGAACCTGGCGGTATCGGCGGCGACGACGATGTCGCATTGCATCGCCAGCTCGCAGCCTCCACCCAGCGCAAAACCAGCTACCGCCGCGACGATAGGCTTGCGCGCACGAGCTGCGGCATTCCAGTTTGAAACGAAATCGCCGAGATAGGCATCGATAAATGGCTTATCCGCCATTTCCTTTATGTCGGCTCCCGCAGCGAAAGCCTTGTCGTTGCCGGTGATCAGCATGCAGCCGATCTTTTCGTCGGCGTCAAACGCCTCGATCGCCTGCGTGAGTTCGGCAATCAGCGCCTTGTTGAGGGCATTGAGCGCTTGCGGACGGTTGAGATGGATGATGCCAACCCGACCTTGCGTTTCGACGACTATATTCTGATAGGTCATGACTCGATCCTTGGCTCATTCAAGTTTTGCGCCGGAGCGACGCACCACATCGCCCCATTTGGCGGAATCGGCCTTGATTGTCGCTGCGAACTCTTCCGGCGTTCCGCCAGCGGGCTCGTCGCCGATCTTGGCAAACTTCTCCTTGAACGCCTCCGACCCAAGCGCTTTGTTGATCGCCGCGTTGAGCTTATCCACGATAGGCCGCGGCACCCCGGCTGGTGCGATCACACCCGTCCAGGTCGGCGCCAGATATCCGGTCACGCCGGCTTCGGCGATCGTCGGCAATTCCGGAAACGCAGGTGACCGCGCGGCACCGCTGACGCCGAGTGCGCGCACCTTGCCATCGCGCGCGAATGGCGCGATCGACTGCAGGCTTTCGAACATGAGATCGACATGGCCCGCAATCAGATCGGTGATTGCCGGCGCACCGCCACGATATGGTACGTGCACGATTTCGGTTCCGGTCATGTACTTGAACAGCTCGCCGCCGACGTGACCGGGCGAACCATTGCTGGACGAAGCGTTTGTGAGCTTACCCGGGTTTTTCTTCGCGTAGTCGATCAACTCCTTCACTGAATGGATCGGCAATTGCGGCGAGACCGCAAGCAACAAATGTCCGCGCGCGACCAATGCAATCGGTTGAAAGTCGCGCTCGATGTTATAGGGCAGCTTCGCCACCATGTGCCGGGTGATCGCGAGCGCGCCAATCGGGCCCATACCAATGGTGTAACCGTCGGGCGCCGACTTCGCGACGAGGTCAAGGCCTATGGTGAGTGCGCCACCTGGGCGATCATCGACGATCACCTGCTGGCCGAGCGCGTCCGTGAGTTTCTGCGCGACGACGCGGCCGACCGTGTCGACGCCACCGCCGGCAGGAAAAGCTACGACCAATGAGACCGTACGGGACGGATAGTCTTCGGCGTCAGCGAGCCTGGGCGCAGCAAGTGTTGCAGCGAGCGCTGCTAGCGCCACAACGCCGACAACGCACGTATGGCAAGCTTGTGTACGCATGCCCTGGTTCCCTCATATTTCTT
>DAHUXA010000266.1 GCA_027307405.1 Hyphomicrobiales bacterium
GCCGACAATGACGGCAGTGAAATTCCGCGCCCGGCGGCCAGCGCGCTCATCAGCATCTTCCAGCCTTTACCGACCTGTTCGACGCCGCCGATGACGTGATCCATCGGTAGGAAGACATCGCGTCCCCAGTTTGGGCCATTCTGGAAGACGTTGAGCGCGGGAAAATGCCGGCGCCCGATATCCACGCCGGGAAGATGCGTCGGCACCAGCGCGACTGTAATGCCAATATCTTCGTTCGTACCAAGCAGATGATCGGGATCGCGCAGTTTGAAGGCAAGGCCAAGTACGGTCGCGATCGGTCCGAGCGTGATGTATCGCTTGTGCCAGTTCAGGCGAATTCCCAACACGTCGCGGCCATCGAAAGTGCCGCAGCAAACGATTCCTGAGTCGACCATTGATGCGGCGTCCGAGCCGGCTTCGGGGCTGGTCAAGCCGAAGCACGGGATTTCTGAGCCGTCGGCAAGATGTGGCAGCCAATAGTCCTGCTGCTCCTTGGTGCCAAACTGCAAAAGCAGCTCGCCCGGGCCGAGCGAATTGGGCACCATTGCGGTCACCGCTGCGGTGATTGAATGTGTCGAGAGTTTCCGTACGACTTCAGAATGCGCATAGGCGGAAAAGCCCAAGCCGCCATATCGCTTTGGAATGATCATCGCGAAGAATTTGTTGGCCTTGAGAAAGCTCCAGGCCTCTGGCGGCAAGTCGCGCAGCTCCCAATTGACCTTCCAGTCGTCGAGCATGGTGCAGAGCTGCTCGACCGTTCCATCGATAAAGGCCTGCTCATCGGGAGACAGTTTGGCGGGCGCTTCGGCGAGCAGTTTTGTCCAGTCGGGATTGCCGGTAAACAGATCGGCGTCCCACCAGACGTCGCCAGCTTCAATGGCTTCGCGTTCAGTATTCGAAAGGGCAGGCAACACACCCTTTGCCCAACTGAAAATGTATCGGGAAATGTGGTCTCTTCGAAAAGTCATCCGGCGCTCGCAATCCAGTCTGCCGGGACCAAAGGACTCGCGTTACAAAGGTTCCCGGACAATGACCATATAAAGGCGTGCCGGCGCCAAATTTATCGCTGGCCTGCGCGGTATGGTTCGCATTATTGCACAGAGCGTTGGAGTGGCGCTGCCTAAAAACGCCCTATTCACGAGAAGATGACAAGGTTTAATCTGGGCCTAATCGAGTGCGCGCTAAGGTTATTGAATGACTTAGTCGGTCTTAATTCTGACCAAAGCCAACAAATGCGACATTTGCGCCGATCATGTATCAGAGTCTAAAAGAATGGATTGGCAGGCGAATTCTTCGCTATCTCAATACGCCGTCCCGCCGCTATGCACCGTTTTTTGCTCCACCCATTGATATATTGCGCCGGAGCCTGCAACCGGGCGACATTCTGCTGATTGAGGGGAATACCCGGCTCAGTGCGGTTATAAAATTTCTCACGCAATCAACATGGTCTCACGCCGCGCTCTATGTTGGCGACACCGGGAAGGCCACGAAGACCAATGGCGAACAGGATGTTTTATTGGAGGCCTTTAGTGAAGCTGGCGTCTTACTATCGCCGCTCTCCAAATATACGCAATTTAATACACGAATTTGCCGGCCTATCGGGCTGACGGGCAAAGAGCGCAAGAAGATTATCGACTACGCGTTAGCCCGCGTCGGCATGCAATACGACAACAAGCAGATACTGGATCTTGCGCGCTATCTCTTTCCCTATCCGCCGGTTCCAGTGTTCTTGAGGCGGCGATTGTTGGCGATTGGAAGTGGCGATCCGACCCGGGCGATCTGCTCAACCCTTATTGCAGAGGCGTTCGCGTCAGTTCATTACCCGATTTTGCCGGAAAACGTCGAAGACGCCGGTTACGGCATAGCGCCATTCGTTCAGAGTGAGACGGATCATATTCGTAAGCACGGTCTTTATACGCCGCGGGATTTCGACATCTCGCCGTATTTCGCCGTGATCAAGCCAGTCATCATTAACAAATTCAATTATCACACCCTCGAATGGTCGCCAAAAAAAATGTCTCCGATTAAAAAGGTCAGCATGCGTCGCTCAAAGATTCGTCGAAAACATGTACGAGCAAAGTCGGCGACCACGTAATTCGATCTCAGCTTTTTGGATCGACCTGACGCGGCTTTCCATCGGCATCAACGGCGACGTAGGTAAACATGCCATCAGTAACCGCGATATGTTCGTCACCGATCCCTCGGCAAGCCCAGCTTTCAATTTTTACAGTCAGCGAGGTGTGCCCGACCTTCACCACCTCGGCATAGCACGCCACCTCATCGCCAACGAAAACAGGCCGGTGGAAATTCATGGCAGTGATCGCGACGGTAACTACCCGTCCTTTCGCGCGACGCGTTGCTGCCGCACCTCCTGCAAGGTCCATTTGCGATACCAGCCAGCCGCCAAAAATGTCGCCGTGCGGATTGGTGTCCATCGGCATCGCGATGGAGCAAAGTGTCGGTTTGGTGTTGGGCGGTCCGTCGGACTGGGTCGCGGGGTTCGTTGACAAATTTAAAATCCTGTATGCATGGCAAAACCCCCATTGCCGGCTAGAATAGAGCTAATCCTATCGGTTTTGAAAGGCGGCAAGATACCGGCGCATTGCGAAGGCACTTTGCAAAAAGCTGATTTTTCTTCCGCATAGCAACTCGTCCGCGAACAGATCTCTGGTGCGGTATTTGCCTGGATTTGCAGTAATTTATCGCGAGATTTCAAAGGGCTTTCTTGAAATGGGAATTTCGAAGTTCGAATCCCACGTGGTCAGCCAGCCAGTCTGGTCTCCCGATTTCCGACTGCGCAGCCGCGAAAAAAGCCTGCATGTGGGGAGCTTTTTGCGGGTCGACCTTTCCCTAGTACGCCCGAGATCGGATCGAAGTCCGCAATTTTGCGGACAGTCTCTGCTCAACATTTGAAAAATTCCCGTTTGTGGAGAAGAGGAGCGGAGACCGGTTCGATCTCCGACTGGGCGGCCGACCTAGCATTTGCCTCCGACTCGTTAGCAAAGATGTATTTCATCACGAATTCCGAATTCAATGTATTATTTTGCCCGCCAAATCGCAGCGGGCGAGAAATTCCCAAGCCTTGCTTTCGGTTTCAAACCGCTTGACCCGACCATTCTCAAACACCACTTGCTCGTGCCAAAATGCGTGAAACTTACCGTCGAGCGTAGCGACTACTCTGTTGTCATCTG
>DAHUXA010000267.1 GCA_027307405.1 Hyphomicrobiales bacterium
GATCAAGGTCTGCGGCTCGGAACGGATCTCCATGCCACCTTACGATGCGGCCGTGCCGATTGCCCATGCGCTTGTTGAGGCGACGCCAACACGCGTGTTGTGGGGCACCGATTTTCCGCATCCGAACGCAACCCACGAAGCGGATGAGGCCGATCTGGTCGATCTCGTGCCGCAATTTGCACCGGACCCGCTGGCGCAAAAGCGGCTGCTGGTGGACAATCCCGCGCGGCTTTATGGTTTCGGCTGAACAACAATAAAAACGAAGAAAATCCTGGAGGACACGCACTATGACAAAGAGGCTTTTTTATACGATCGCGCGCCGAATTGCGTTGCTGATGCTGGCAGCGCTTGTCGTGACGCTCGCGCCGCGGGCGCAGGCCGCCTGGCCGGAAAAGCCGATCAAGTTCGTGCTGCCGTTTGGCGCCGGCGGCGTTGCCGACGTCACGGCGCGTATTCTGGCCGACAAGCTCGGCCAGAAACTCAACCAGCGTGTCGTGGTGGAGAATATGCCCGGACCTGGCGGCATCGCCGCAGCGCGCGCGGTCATCACCTCACCGCCCGACGGCTACACGATGGCCTGGGTAACCAATGGCGCCGCCATCAGCGCCGCAACGTTCCAGAGCCTGCCGTTCGACCCGGTGAAAGATTTCGCGATGGTCTCGATGGCCGGCACCTTTGACCTCGTCTTCGTGGTCAACAGCCAGTCCGAATACAAGACGCTGGCCGATTTCCTCAAGGCGGCAAAGGCAAACCCCGGCAAACTCAATATCGGGACGATCGTGGCCGGCAGCACGCAAAATCTCGGCGGCGAACTGTTCAAGTCGATGGCCGGACTCAACATACAGATCGTTCCGTACAAGAATTCACCCGACATTGTGGTGGCGCTGCTGCGCAACGACGTGCAGATGATGATCGATTTTCCGCCCGCGGTAGCGGGCCAGGTTGCGGACAACAAGCTGCGTATTCTGGCGAGTTCCAGTCCACAACCGTCGCCACTACTGCCGGGTGTGCCAACCGCCGATCAGGCCGGCGTCAAAGGTTACGAGGTGATCTCGTGGAACGGCGTCGGGGCTCCGAAGGATACGCCGAAAGAGGTGATCGACACGATGAACGAGGCGATGCGCGAAGTGCTTGCCATGCCTGACGTGAAAGAACAGCTCGCTAACGTGGGGGTCATCGCGAAAGCGAGCACACCGGCCGAGCTGATGGCGCGGCTGACGGCCGACATCAAGAAGTGGAACGCGGTGGTCGACAAGGCGGGCATTCCGCGGAAGTAAGGCGGGGCTGCGCCAGCACATGCCTTGTGCCGGGCATCCACGTCTTAATCTCAAGAAGGCGTGGACGGCCGGGACGAGCTACGGTCCGCCATAGAGCCAGGCGATGCCGTCGTAGCTTTCCTCGGGCGTGCGTGCGCCAAGCGCCTGCGCACGCAGTTCGGCGGTAACGCCGCGGGCGTGATAAACTTCGCCATAAACGCGCGCCATGATCTGCGTGCGGCCCGTTCGCAGATATCGATCCTGCTCATAAGCCTTGAAGGCTTTGGCCGGATCGTCTGGCGAGGCCGCGACTTTCTCCGCCAGCACAATGGCGTCTTCGGTCGCCATGCACGCACCTTGCGCGAGATACTGCAACATCGGGTGGGCGGCATCGCCGAGCAAGGTGATACGGCCCGATGTCCAGTTCTTCACCGGCTCGCGGTCGCACAGGACCCACATGCGCCAGGTCTCGATGCGCTCGAGCATGCGCAGCACTTCCGGCACCTGCATCTTGAAGTGCTGCCACATGACATCCTTGCTGCCTTCCGCATTCCATCCTTCCTCGTAACGATCGGAGTGGAAGACCGCCACCAGATTGTAGAGTTCGCCGCGGCGCAAAGGGTAATGCACGAAATGAGTGCGCGGGCCGGCCCATAGCACGACATCGGGACGCCAAAGATCCTTCGGCACGTCCTCGCGCTTGAGAACGCCGCGGTAGGCGATGTGCCCGGAGACCCGCGGCTTGCCGTCGCCGACCACGCTCTCGCGGATCTTCGACCACATACCGTCGCAGCCGATCAGTGCGCGGCCGTCGACGGTTTCGCCATTGTTGAGCGAGACCGAGACGTGGTCGCCGTGATCCTTGAACGCATCGACACGGCGGCTCGTTTCCAGCGTGATCAAATTGCTGCCCTGGCAGGCTTTGAGGAACGTGCCATGGATATCGGCGCGGTGTGTAACGCCATAGGGCTGGCCGAACCGCTTCAGGAACGCCTCGCCCAGCGGAATATTGGTGATCAGTTTGCCGGTCAGCGCATCGCGCATTTCCTGCGCGGGAGGGCGATGGGCATCCGCAAGAACGGCATCCTTGAGGCCGACCTTTTCCAGCACGCGAAAAATGTTCGGGCCGAGCTGGATGCCGGCGCCAACTTCGCGGAATTCAGGCGACTGCTCGAAAACCCGGACCGGAAAGCCCTGATGGGCAAGCGCGTAGGCGGTTATAAGACCGCCAATCCCGCCACCGGAAATCAGGAAGGGGGCGGACCCGCCATTCATACGCGCCATGGATAGAACCTCAATTTCACGCAGACCGGACTGGTTTTATAACGACCATAAAACCTGAAAGGCCCGGCGAAAAGTGCGTTCTCCTGGCAATGAAAAAGCCCGCCGACAAGGTGCCGGCGGGCTATTACCGAAGCGGGATCGGGACCTACTTGGTGACCTGGCCGCGGACTTCGCCGCCCTTGTTGGCTGCTGTGTGCACGTTGACGTACCACTTGCCCGCCATAAGCTCTTCAGCCTGGGCATCGGTCAGCGTCGCCGAACCTTCGAACGAACCTTTGTCGGCGCCCGTGATTGGCACCGCCACGCCGCCGTTCTTTCCGGCTTCGCCGGCATGGAAGTGCGCCGCAGTCGCCGGGCCGCTCAGGCCGGAAACGGTGCCCTTCCAGGATAATTTCTTGCTGGCGGTATCAAAGGTCGCGGTCACCGAACCGGTGCCCTTGCTGTCGGTCGGGGGGACTTCGCTGGCGCCCTTCAGGTCAGCCTTCATGTTGATGCTGGCCGCCATAGACGGGCTGGCGATCGCGAGTACGGCAACGCAGGCAAGCAAAATCGTCGTTTTCATATGTGGCTCCTCCTGGGAGCGCTTCTGCGCACCCATCTTGCAAACACCGCACCCTGTCATCTATTCCAGGTGTTCTGGCGTGCTTG
>DAHUXA010000268.1 GCA_027307405.1 Hyphomicrobiales bacterium
CCAGACCGCTGGTTTCGCCGGAAATGCCGGCATCAGCCTTGTAGCCGCGGATCACTGTATCCAGCGTGCCGTGGCCGCTGACTTCTTCGTCGATCACGATATTGATGAGGACGTCGCCCTTTAGCTTGATGCCAGCGGTCTTTAGGAATTCGACGGCGAGGATGTGGCTTGCGACGCCGCTCTTCATATCGCAGGAGCCGCGACCATAGATGCGTCCTTCCTTGACTTTGGCGGACCACGGATTGTCACTCCAGCCTTCGCCATTGCCCACCGGAATGACGTCGGTGTGTCCGTTCAGCAGCAGCGAGCGGCCACCGCCTTTACCTTTCCACGTGGCTACAATATTGGGGCGACCTTCGTAGCCCTGCGCAACTGGTATGTAGCCGGGATGCTTTTTCAACTCTTCCCAGTTTGACTCCCACATATCGACGTCGAGGCCGATCTTTTTCAGGTAAGCGTTGAGGAACACCTGGATTTTGCCTTCATCGCCGGTGACGCTCGGGATCGCCACGATATCCTGCAGGAACTTGATCGCCTTGTCCTTGTTTGCGTCAACAGTATCGAGGATTTTCTTGTGGTCATCGATCATCTGTTCCCTCCATAGGCAGTACTCGGTCATCTGATATCTCCATAGGCAGTGTTCTCATGTGCGCTTCTGTCTGGTCAGCATTCTAAACAGCCGGCGAATACGCGACGTGATGCGATCGGCAAGCACCGAGAAAAACAGACCACCAGCGTTGAGCTCGGCTGCTGGAGTGGCGCGCCCGGTGCCGCTAAGGCGCGCTTCTACGTTCTGCGCAAAGACCGCGATGATGCGGCTGGCAATATCGTGAATGAGATCCGAACGGCTGAACTGCGCCAGCGGGCCGGTCAGCCGATAGCCGACGTTGAGCTCGACCTTGGTCGCGGCCTGGCCCTGTGACAACAGGCGAAAGCGGATCATGCCACGCGTCGCCGAGCTGCTACGCTGGTCGCGGCCGCTGCCTTGAATCGTGCCAGAGTAGGTGGCTGGATCGCGGTCGATCTGCGCCGCGCCGTGGAATTCGGCAGTGATGGGGCCAACCTTAAGACGCATCTTGCCGCTGACGTTGTGTGCCCTCGTGTCGCCGCTCAACGAGGCGCCTGGGAGACAGGACGCGACCGCCGCTGTGTCAGCGAAGAAATTCCAGACTTCGTCGATGGCGTGATTGACACTGAAGCTCTGGTCGAAGCTCGCCTGCGGCTGCCAATCGGCTAGGCTCTCATCACCAACAGTTTGAAACGAGACGGACACCATGGAGGCCGCGCCGCTGGCACTTGCAACGATCGCCTGACCGTGGCCGGACCCGGCCGGCCCGAGCACCGAGCGTCCTGCCCCGGGTATGGCCGAGATCCCACGCGCGCGTCGGTCTCCGATGACACTTTGGATCGCCCGGATAATGCCGACATAACCTGTGCAACGGCAAAGATTGCCGCTCATCGCGACGCGGATGTCCTGCTCGGATGGCGCCTCCGCCCGCACCACCAGATCTCGGGCCGAGATAAGCATACCGGGCGTGCAATAGCCGCACTGCAACGCGTGCTCGCGCGTAAAAGCCGCACGCAGCTCTTTGCCGATTTCGTCCTCGTCGAGACCCTCAATGGTGGTCACGCTCGCGCCGCCGCAAGCCACCGTATAGGTGATGCACGAGCGCACTGGAACGCCGTCGACCAGCACTGTGCAGGCACCGCAGACACCATGCTCGCAGCCGAGATGGGTACCGGTCAGGGTCTGCGTTTCACGGATGAAGTCCGCGAGATGCATGCGCGGCTCGGCCCACGCGCTGACCGCGCGCCCATTTATGGTGAGGGAGACCGTGGTCATCTAAGCCGGGCCTGCTCGACCGCCCGCCTCAGGCAGGCAAAGTGGATCTGCTGGTCGATTGGATCGGTGATGCCGTGCGTCATCATCGCGGATTCGACCAAGCCGCGATCGATTGCGCCGTGAGAATTCCCGCCGAGCAGAGACGTCGCATCACTGAATACAATCGGTCGCGACCCAATGGCGCCGATCACCGCCCGGCATATGGAGCGGTCGGGATCGTCTACATAGGCGCCGATCGCATGCGCGAACTCGCCAGTTTTGCGGGAATATTTGTAAAAACCCCATCGCGCTCCTGATGAGAGGCGGTGCACTTCAATACCTGTCAGCATTTCGTCACCGGCTAGGCCGCATTCGAATACGCCGGTCATCAGCGTCTCGACCGGAATGCGGCGTTCCTGCCGAGGGCCGCGCACGACGGCTTGCGCGCCCAGAGCGGCCAGGGCTGACAGCCAATCCGCCGAAGGATCCGCGTGCACGAGGCTGCCGCCGATCGTGCCTCGGTTACGCACAGCGCGATAAGCGATGCCGGCCGCCACCGCACGCATCGCGCCACCGGTGACGTCCGGCACGCGGCCGTCCTCGATATCAGCGTGGGTAACGCAGCTGCCGATGAAAAGCACATCCGGGGTTTGCTCGACGTGCTTGAGCTCGGCGATGGCGGTGATATCGACCAACAGATCGGGCTGCACCAGGCGCAAGTTGAGCATCGGACCGAGCGACTGGCCGCCAGCGATGAACTTCACCGTTGCATCATTGCGTCCACCGAGCGCAATCGCCGCCGAAAGATCGGCGGGGCGCGCGTATTCGAAATTGACTGGCTTCACGTCGCGCTCCGGCCCGAGCGGGCAATGGCTGCGAGTACCCGCCGCGGCGTGATTGGCGAAACGAGCAGTTCAGCGCGCAACGGCCGAAGTGCATCGTTGACAGCATTGGCAATGGCCGCAGGCGGCGCGATCGCTCCGCCCTCGCCGATGCCCTTGACGCCGAATTCCGTGTGCGGCGAGAGCGTCTCCATGTGATCGATGCGTGCGGCCGGCACCTCGGTCGGCCCGGGCAGCAGATAGTCCGCGAAGGTCGAGGCTAGCGGCTGGCCGGCCGAGTTGAACGGCATCTCTTCGTACAACGCTGTCCCGACGCCCTGCGCAAATCCGCCAAAAATTTGACCGTCCACAATCATCGGATTGACCAACTTGCCGCCGTCTTCGACGATAACGTAATCGAGAATTTCGATTTTGCCGATTTCGGGATCGACCGCGACTAGCGCGGCGTGGGTCGCGTAACTGAACGTTCCGCTGT
>DAHUXA010000269.1 GCA_027307405.1 Hyphomicrobiales bacterium
TTGCGACGCGTGGACTCGCGGTGGCGGGCCAACGATTCCCGATTAGTGGCAAAGCGGCGTCCCGACCACCACAACAGGATACCGGGAGTGCTTTGACGTAAACCAAAAAGTCGATGCAATCGATAGGCACACGTGCATCGAGCGAACGACCCGACGTGCGCGTGCAGACGCCGGCTTCGTGTTGCTCCGTCGCTTCGCTGCTTGTTCCTGAATCTCTACGAGATTCTGAATTTAGATTTCTAACGGAGCGGCCGCGATCTCGCGTTGTCGTGCCTGCTTTGCGGATGTGAGGCAGTTGAGTGACGTCGAATCGCTCGGCTAGCGTCTGGGCGACCTTTTCGGGGGCTCGAGAGCAGCCTGAGAACTCGCTGGCTCTGTGCCCCCAGGTGGTGCCAATGCCAGAACACTCGATTTGCGATCATTCTGGAAAGTCACCTCTCGCCCTTGAATGGATCGCAGGGTCCATCCTTGGTGGCTTTCGTTCACGCGCAATTTCACAACGTTTTCTGTCGCCTGCTCCACCAAAACTGCGATTCCGCTGTCCTCCCCGACAACCGTGCCAACCAAGACAAGCGGCGGGTTCTCCGGTTCGGGCGGTTTGGCACGCTCAACAGGCTTCGCAATGACTGGCATCATGGCAGGAGGCGGAGGAGGACGACGGGAAGGTGAAAAGATCGGCCGATCACGCGTCATGGACAGTTTGGAAAGCGGTACCGCTAAAACGACGTTACCGACCGACGTCGTGACATCTGCGGAGGATTTCTGTGGCTGCGGGGCGACTTGCCTGAGTTCCACCTGGGCCGGATTTTCAATCTGATCAACTGAATCCGCGGCCGCCGGGCAAGCGCAAATCATTGCCGCCGTTGCGCCAGAAAGAATGGTCCAGACAAGTGCCGCATCTGTGAGGCGCAAATTCATTTGACACCCTGCCACTGTCCGGAAACTAAAAGCGATACGCGCATTTTTTGTGACAACGCATTCGTCGTGGTCTCAGGCGCCTGTGCCACCAACTGATCTACGAACAAAAAAGGCATTCCAGCCTCCAGGTCGTACAGAAGTTGCTGCAGCGCGGGCTGGGCAACCTCACAGTCAACCGAAACCTTGACGAAGCCATTTTTGGATTGTGCTCCTTGTAGATCGACTTGGGAAGATAGAATGTTGCCACCTACGCGTGTTACCGCTCCCGCGACTCGCTGTAAAAGAGCCGCTCCTGCGACCGTCACGGTCGGACCTTCAAGCACGGGTGAGCCGGTCCCGAGAGGGATTCCGCGGGCGTTTGCGCGGGACGAGGCAGGGGCCCGGCCTTCCAAATGGCTCAGAATGTTGTTGGCTTCTGCTACCAATTGGCTCCGCTCCAGGAAATCAGAGATGTGGAACCAGGTCGCCGCCAAAAATGCGGCAACCACTGCCAAGTAGCCGATGGCAGCGACAATCGGAAAACGTGCCAGATAAGTCCTTATCGTCTTCATGAGCCAAACGTGAAAATCGGGTTGATGTGCGATTCGATGTGAAACTGCTCCTTGGTCGTCCCAGGCGAGCGGGTCGTTGGCGCAAAGAAAATGGCATGCGCGAAGTGCGGAGATTGCTCGATGAGCTTGATAAGCGATGCCGCATCGCTCGTCATTCCGACGATCTGAAGTCTTTCGCCGTCGATGCGCAGCTCTGTCACATAGGTGTCATCGGGGAGCACTTTCGACAGCGCTTCGAGCGCAAAGACACTTGAGGGAATCGCCTGCTTGCGCTTCTCGAGTGTAAGCAGGGTTGATCCCTCGAACATGTTTCGCATCGCGGCCTTGCGTGCCGAGATCTTTCGCATCAGCTCCTGCTGTTCGGCGCCGAGGTTGTCCGAGGCAATCGCGGAAAAGCCGATAGATGCCGCGGCCGAAAGACCGCTCAGCAGAAAAATCGCCATCAAGATCGCACGTGTGCGGCGAACACTGACTGCGCTGCCCACGCGTTGCTCAATTAGCCTTATTGGAGCGGCCTGAGCGCTTGACTCCGACTGCACTGTACTCACCACAATCGATGCGGCGTTGAGACCGGTGAGCGCGCGCAGATACGGTGCAATCATCGATCGCGCCGTCGTGGCAATCGTCAGATTTATCCGATCATTTGGCGCATCGGTTGGCTGGGTCCAGCCAAATATGGCTTCATTCGCTGTCCAAGGCGTCAGACGATCGATCTGCGACCGCACGATCCCCTCAAGATATTCGGCGGCACGCTTGGGGAGTTCAAGCGGTCGGAAAAGGAACCGGGATGACTGCAGAACCAGTTCGATTTGGCTGCCGCGCAAGATCGACAGCCATTTTGGCGGCAAAGGCTCTACAATGGATCCGTTTGATATCTCGACCCGCTGGTCCGGTAGGTTCGAATTCTTCCCGCCATCCACTAAATGTAGTGTGAACGCGCCGATCTCGTTCTCTACGAGGCGCAAGCGGCGATGCGACCGCGTCCGTTCGAAAATCGAACTGATCGTTGCCGCGACCGAATCGATCCAGAACGAAACCGCCTCGATGATTTGACGCAAGAGTTTCATCTTAGTGTTGTCGTTAACTGAGGCTGATCACTGTCACCGTCGCTGCGCCATGACAAGACCTGATAGGGTCCATCGCCGCCCAAAAGAATAACTGCTTCTGATCCCGTTCGCCAACCATTCTGGAATGCGATGCTGACTTTCACGCGAAAGGCGTTGCTTCCATCGGCCGTGGCGCCAGGGTGTTCAGGACCGAGCAACCGCGCAAGGGAATCTTTGTCGCGCGGGGCTGTTTCACGCTCTTTTAGAAAGCTGGCCGCGCGCAATGGCGTCATGGCCGGCAGCGCTCCGATGAGTTCCGGTGGTGCGTCGAAAACGTTTATGTCGGGCCTACCGCTATAAACCGTTACAAACGGCATGGCCCGCGCGACCAGTGCAGGCGGCAGGCCTTGCACGAGCCACAGCTCGTTTACATGGGCAAATGGGGCGCCGCGCGGCAGGTAAGGCAGTCCGCTAGAGCGGTAAAGGGCTGCCTCATTGGCCTGATCCGATCGCTTCGGAGTTTCACGCCAACCGATCACTCGATTGGCGTAGCGGTCCGCGTCATCACCCGATGCACCGAGCGTTGCAAAGAGGCCGGCGATCATGGCCTTG
>DAHUXA010000026.1 GCA_027307405.1 Hyphomicrobiales bacterium
CGCCATAGCCGCCGAGCCAGCCGATGATCTTCTGACGGAACCGATGCGCAAAGCGGTCGCGCCAGTTGGGATTGCGAACGATCTCGGCCCGGTAGAATGACGGGCACAGCACGGCCGCGTGCGCGACCTCGCCGCACAGACCGCAGCCCACGCACGATTCAATGACGGTCGCCACGGGATCGGTGCGCAGCGGATCCGGCGACGGCTTCACCGTCAGCGAAGGGCAGCCGGACAGCCGGATGCACGAGTGATCGCCGGTGCAGATCTCATCGTCGACGCCATAACGCGTGCGCGTGACGCGCTCGCCGCGCTTGAGCTTCTCGGTGTCTTCGGCGCGGATGCGGCGCTGGCGTGCGAGCTGGCATTCGCCGTCGGCGATGATCACCTTCAACCCGCGCTCGGCGGTGCGCATCGCCTCCTTGAGCGTCTTCACCATCACTTCGACGGAATAGGTGCGCACCGTGCGCAGCCACTTCACGCCCATCGAGCGCATGGTCTGCTCGATGCCCACGCCGGGCGTTGCGCCGGTGCGGCGCATGGTGCTTGACGGGAGATATTGCTGGCCGGTGGCAGAGGCGTAGCCGTTCTGCATCACGATCAGCACGCCATCGCCCTTGTTGAACAGGTTCGACGCGACGCCGGTGATCAGCCCGTTATGCCAGAAGCCGCCGTCGCCCATGATCGCGATCGGCCGTTTTTCCATATTCGGCGTGACCGCCGCGGCGCTCGCAAGCGACATGCCGTAGCCGAGAATGGAATTGCCGAGCGAGAACGGCGCGAAGGTCGCAAACGAGTGGCAGCCAATGTCGGCGCTGATGTGAGTCGGGCCCAGTTCGCGTTGCATCAGCTTGATGGCGGAGAACACCGGGCGCTCCGGGCAGCCCGTGCAGAAGGCCGGCGGCCGCGGCGGCAAAGGTCCCAGGGACGATGCGGCTTTTGCCTTGTGCGCGATCAGGCCGCGGGCTTTTTCCGCAATGGTGTCGGCGTCGATGCCTTTGGGCTTTGTGTCCTGAAGAAATGCAGCGAGCCCTTCCAGCAGGACGTCGGACGCATATTCGCCGGCCCGCGGCAGCGGGCCCTTGCCGAGCACGCGCGTATTGATGTCGGCGCGGCGCAGCTCGACGTGGACCGCCTGCTCGATGTAATCGGGATAGCCTTCCTCGACCACCAGGACCGCGCGCTTGCTTGCACAGAACTCGCGCAACTCCTCGGGGACCAGCGGATAAACGACATTGAGAACCAGTATCGGAACGCGCGAAGCACCGAACACATCGGCGAGGCCCACGCGCTCCAGCGCGCGCAGCACGCTGTTGGTGAGGCCGCCCATCACGATGATGCCGATGTCGGCCAAGTCGCCGTCGATGAACTCGTTGAGCTTCTGCTCGCGAATGAAGGCGCGCGCGGCGGGCAAGCGCTCTTCGACCTTCAGGCGCTCCTGCGTGAAGATGACCGGCGGATGTGCCAGCCGGCCATATTCGAAGCGCGGCGGGCCGGCGAGCTTGTCGAGGCCGGAGACAATGCCTTTGCGGTTGTTCTTGGCGGCGAATTCGCCGGTCGCATGACAGGCGCGGATGCGCAATTCCAGCATGACCGGCGCGTGGCTCGCCTCCGACAGTTCGAAGCCCTTTTCCACCGTGCGCACGATCGATGGCAGATCGGGGCGCGGATCGAGCAGCCACATCGAGGATTTCAGCGCATAGGCGTAGGAACGCTCCTGAATGACGCTGGCGCCTTCGCCATAATCCTCACCCAGGATGATCATCGCGCCGCCAACGACGCCGGGCGACGAGAGGTTCGACAAGGCATCGGCAGCGACGTTGGTGCCGACGATCGATTTCCAGGTCACGGCGCCGCGCAGCGGATAATTGATCGATGCGCCGAGCATGGCGGCCGCGGACGCTTCGTTCGAGCAGGTCTCAAGGTGCACGCCCAGGTCGGACATGATGTCTTCGGCGTCGACCAGAACGTCGAGCAAATGCGAGACCGGCGCCCCCTGATATCCGCCGACGTAGGACACGCCCGACTGCAGCAGGGCCTTGGTGACGGCCAGGATGCCTTCGCCGTGGAAGGTCTCGCCGTCGCCCAGTTTCAGCGCCTGCACTTCTTTCTTGAACGAGCGTTCCATCGTCAGGCCTTCGGCAGATAGTTGGGACCCAAACTATATAGCACAAAAATCACTGCATTTGCGAGGGCAGCCAGAGGGCGATGACCGGAAAGGCAATCAGAATCACAAGCCGGATCAGGTCGGTCAGGATGAAGGGAATGACGCCTTTGAAAATCGTGGCAAAGCTGACATCCTTAATGACGCTTTTTATCACAAATACATTCATTCCCACCGGCGGATGGATCAGGCCGAGTTCGACGGTCATCACGATGATGACGCCGAACCAAACGGGATCGAAGCCGAGATGGGTGATGACCGGAAAAATGATCGGGATGGTCAGGATGATCATGGCCATCGCGTCCATCAGGCAGCCGAGCACCAGATACATCAGCATGATCAGGGCGAGCACGCCGTAGCGGCCGAGCCCGAGTGCCGTGAGAAATTCGGTCACCTTCTGCGGCGTTTGCGTGACGGTAAGAAAGTAGCCGAACAGCAGCGCGCCGATCAGCACGGTGAACACGGCGGCGGCCGTGCGCGTCGCCTGCAACAGCGAACTCAGGATACCGGCCTTGTCGAGACGCCCGCTCAACACGCCGATCAGGAAGGCGCCGCTGGCGCCGACGCCGCCGGCCTCGGTCGGCGTGAAGCGTGGCAGAAACGGCAGGCCATACAGACCGCCGATCACGAACACGAACAGCAGCAGCGGCGCCCATATGTCCTTCAATCCGGAAATGCGCTCCGGCCAGGTGCTGCGCGGGCCGGTCGGCAGAAATTTTGGCCGGATCCAGCCGATGATGGCGATCGTGGCCATGTACATGCTGATGGCCAGAAGGCCGGGAACGATGCCGGCAATGAACAGCTTGCCGATATCCTGCTCGGTGATGATGCCGTAGACGGCAAGCACGGTCGACGGCGGCAGCATGGCGCCGAGCGTGCCGCCGGCGGCGATCACGCCGGTGGCGAAGCTCTGCGGATAGCCGAAGCGACGCATCTCCGGATAGGCGACGGTCGAAAACGTCGCGGCCGTGGCGACCGACGAACCGCAGATGGCGGCAAAGCCGCCGCAGGCTGCGACGGTTGCGATGCCGAGTCCGCCGCGCAGATGGCCGACGAAAGTGTTGGCGGCGCGAAACAGTTCGCGGCTCATGCCGGAGTTGGTCACGAACGCACCCATCAGCAGGAACATCGGTATGACGCCGAAGGTGTAGTCGGTGACGGTGCGCATCGACGTCTGCCCGACCAGCTTGAGCGCCGGCGCGCCGCCGTTGAGATAGGCGAAGCCCGATACGCCGACGAGGCCCATTGCCATGCCGACCGGCACGCGCAGCAGCATCAGCGCGAACAGCGCAAGGAAGCCGGTGATGGCAACGGCATCGGTGCTCATGCTGTCATTCGACCGGTTTGATCTGCTGTTCGATGGCCTTGTCGGTCATCAGTTCAGGCCGGAAAACCAGCCGATAGGTGCGAATGGCAATCAGCAGCACCGCGGAGACATCGCCCATCCAGGCAACGAAGAAAAACGGCCAGGTCGGCAGCCGGAGATCGAAGGTGAGCACGTTGTCGGTGCGCGTCGTCATCACCTTGTCGAACAATGTGTAGGTCTGCACCGTGACCACGAACAGCAGCACAAGCGTCGCGAACACGTCGATCATGCGCTGATAGCGCGGCCCGACATTGCCCCAGACAAGATCGACGGTGATGTGCGTGCCGCGATAGGAGGTGGCGGCTATTCCCCAGAAGATGAGGATGCCGAGCATCAGCCGGCCGATGTCGTAGGAATCGGGGATCGAATAGCTGAACAGATTGCGCAGCAGCACTGCGACAAAGATGTTGGCGGCGACGATCCCGACGAATGCGGCCGCGACCCATTCGATCGAATCGATGAAACGATCCATATAGATGCGTTTCATGCGCGCTTGGCCTCTCGGAAGACCCCTTGGAAGACCTCTTGGAAGGCCTCTTGGCAGGAAACAGCGGCAGTCCCCCGCCGCCGCTGTTCAATGTCGCTGACCTAGCCGGGCTTGCGCAGCTTGCCGATCAATAGCCGGCGCCTTCCTTTGAAAGCTGCGCCTTGAGCTCCTTCATGACAGTGGCTGGATCGAGGCCAGCTTTCTTGACTCCCTCGGCCCACTTTTCCTCGAGCGGCTGCGCGGCTTTCTTCCATTGCACCACCTGCGCGGGCGTCGGCTCATAGACCTCCTGGCCAGCCTCCGCCTTTATCTTGGCGATGCCGGCGTGTTCGAAGTCGGCCCATGGCGCCGCCACCTTCAGCGCCCATTCGGGCGTGCAATGGTTGTCGATCACCTTCTTCTGCGCGGCCGACATCTCGTCGTACTTGGCCTTGTTGAAGACGAAGGCGAAGGTCGTCACGTAGAGCGGCATGTCGAGGTGATATTTCGTCACCTTGTCTATTCCGAACAGCGGCACCGAGCCCCAGGGGAACGTCACGGCGTCCGCGACGCCCTTTTCGAGAATGTCGCGGACTTCCGGCGCGGCCGCCTGCACGTTGGTGCCGCCGAGCAAGGTCACGAAGGTCGCCATGGTCGCGTGCGCCGGCCGGATCTTCATGCCCTTGATGTCGTCGGGGACCACAATCTTTTTCGAGCGCGAGTGGAACGCACCCGGATCATGCACGAAGGCGAGGCAGAACTTGACGTCCTTCATCTCCTGCGCCGCGTATTTGCGATACCAGGCGTCGAGCGCCTGTGTGCCGCCCTTGGCGTTGGTCATCAGGAACGGCAATTCGCCGGCGCCGATGATGGGAAAACGGCCGGGTTGATAGCCGGGATTGATGTAAGTGAGGTCGGCGATGCCGTCGCGCGCCATGTCGTAATGGTCGAAGGCCTTGCCGAGCTGCTGGGCGGGGTAGACCTTATATTTGATGGTGCCGCCGGAATCCTTTTCGACTGACGCTCCCCATTCTTCCAGCGCCTTCTGCAACGGGTGCGCGGGCGGCACCCAGTGCGACAGCTTGAGTTCGAACGTCTTGTCTTGTGCGAGCGCGCCGGTGGCGCCGCCAACCAAAAGGGCGACAGCGTAGACACATCCGGCTAAACGGAGTTTCATGGGTTCCTCCCTTGGGGTTGGGTGTTGGTTTAATCGCCAACTTTTTGCGATATTCAGCCGGATGTCAGGTACGTTGTAAAGCGTATAGTTTGGCATCAAACTAAATGCCGGACGGAGCAGCGGGTGGCAGCGCGCTTCGTGACAGGGAAGTGCCATGCACGGGACGAACGGGACAGGCGGTCGTTTGCGCGGCAGGAATGGTCTGGCCGCTGCCGGGCCGATCAATTTTGGTCCGCTTGCTTACTGGGTCGGATTCAATCTGCGTATGGCCCAGGAGGCTGCCTTTCAGGCGTTTTCGCGCCGCTCGCAGGAAATCGGCGAGAGCCCGGGACGTTTCGCCACTCTCACTCTCATTGCGCGCAATCCCGGCATCAGCCAGACCGAGCTGTCGCAGGCCAATGGCCGCGACAAGTCCAGCCTCACCCCTGTCGTCGAGGATCTGGTGCGGCGCGGATTGATCGAACGCAAACGGATGGACAGCGATCGGCGCACCTATCGGCTGAACCTGACGCCGGCCGGCAAGAAAGTTCTCACCACGATGACGCGCTGTGCGCGCCGTCACGAGCGCAACCTGGATCACCTCATCGGCGCACGCGACCGCAAGCGTTTCATCCAGATCCTGAAGAAGATTGCGGCCGGGATCGAGTAAGCCTCGCGTCGACTGCTCTCCACCGTCATGCCCGCGCTTGTCCCGGCCATCCACGTCTTCAGCGGCCACACAAGATCAAAGACATGGATGGCCGGGGCGTAGAACTATTTATGAAACTTGTTCAGGACGCTCTCGGGCACCGGATGCGATTTGAGCCGGCCGTTCTCGGCGCGCACCACCCAGACGCGTTTCTCCGAGCACTCCACGCAAGTGTCGTTGTTGAGACTCAATTTGTGCTCGATGTCGAAACTCGAACGGCCAAACGCAATCTTGCTCTCGACCGTCACGTCGTCGCCGAAGCGCGTGGGCCTTAGAAACCGCGCGCGCGTGTGCACAAGCGGGAAGCCTGCGAACTCGAGGTTCCTGAACATCTGGAATTTGGTCATTCCGAGCGCACGCTCGAACAGCATCGCCGTTGAAGCATCAAATATCTCGAAGTAACGGGGATAGAAAATAATCCCGGCGGGGTCACAGTCACTCCATTCGATCCGCACCTTGCGGGTATTGCTGAATGTCGTCACGGCGTGTCAGCGCGGTGCCATGCGCAGGGCGCCGTCGAGGCGGATGACTTCGCCGTTGAGATAGGCGTTGTGCACGCAGTGCAGCACAAGCGCTGCAAATTCGCGCGGCTCACCCAGACGCTTCGGGAACGGCACCGAGGCGCCGAGAGAATCCTGAACCTCCTGCGGCAGCGCGCGCAGCATCGGCGTTCCAAATATTCCGGGAGCTATCGCCAGCACACGAATGCCGAACTGGGCGAATTCGCGCGCCGCCGGCAATGTCAGCGCGGCGACCCCACCTTTGGAGGACGAATAGGCGGCTTGTCCGATCTGGCCCTCGAAGGCGGCGACGGATGCCGTCGACACAATGACGCCGCGCTCGCCGCCGGCCAGCGGCTCGGCCGCCTGCAGGCTGGCGGCGACCAGCCGCATCATGTTGAAACTGCCGATCAGGTTGATGCGAATGACGCGCTCATAGTCGGCAAGCGGCATTGGTCCTTCACGGCCGACGATGCGCTTGGCCGGGCCGACGCCGGCACAATTGACCAGAATGCGCGCGGGTCCATGCGCCGCGATGGCTTTTTTCACCGCCGCTTCACCGCCGGCGCTGTCGGCGACATCGCAGGCAATGGCAATACCCTTGATGCTGTCCGCCACTTCCGCGGCAGCCTTTTCGTTGACATCGACGATTGCAACTTTTGCACCCGCTGCAGCCAATGCACGCGCAGTCGCGGCACCCAGGCCGGATCCGCCGCCGGTGACGATTGCTCCCTGTCCCTTGATCTCCATCAATGGTTTCCTTCCGCCGCGATGACCCGCGAAGATAGAGGGACCGCGTAGAGTTCGTCCACCAGAGTGGCGCGGTTCTTCAACACCGCGCGTTGGTTGATCGAGCCCTTGTCGGTCATTTCGCCTTTATCCATGGATGGCGGGTCTGCCATCAGGAGCAGGCGCTCGACGCGGGTCGAGGACCCGGGACTGGCGGCGGCGAGCTTCGTCAGGAGCTCGGCAAATTTTGCACGCACGGCCGGCGCCTCGATGATCGCGGACGGCGGTGCGTCGGAGGCCAAACCGCCGAAACTCCGGCAAGCCTCGACGTCGGGGAATATCAGGGCCGCGATGTCGTCGCGGTCAGCGCCGGCAAATACGGCGTCGCGCACATAGGGCGCAAAGTGATCGACGAAGCGCGCACGCAAGGGCCCGACGCTGACCCAGGTGCCGGTGGACAGCTTGAAGTCTTCGGCGATGCGGCCGTCGAACAGAAGCCCCTGGCCGGGATCATCCGGATCGACGAATTTCAGTGCGTCGCCGATCTTGTAAAAACCTTCTTCGTCGAAGGCGTCGCGGGTCAATTCGTCCTGCCGCCAATAACCGGGTGTGATGTGCGGGCCGCGTAATCGCGCTTCCAGCTTGCCGTCATTCGGCACCAGCTTGAGTTCGACGCCGGGCGCCGGCAGGCCGATATTGCCGGGGCGATCGAAATCCCACGAACAGGCGAGCGCCAGCGGCGCGGTTTCGGTCGAGCCGAGCGATGACAGGAAAATAATGCGTTCGCCGGTGGTCTCGACCGCAAGCCGCGTGAGCTCGGCCCAGGTGGTCTCATTCAGGCCGGCACCGGCATAGAAGAGAACCTTCAGCCGGCTGAAGAAGTTGCGGCGCAGAACCTCGTCGGCGCGGAAGTGCGCGATCAGCGCTTCATAACCCTTGGGGACATTGAAATAGATGGTGGGCGCAATCTCGCGCAGATTTCTCGCGGTCTTTGGCACGCCCGACGGCGTCGGGTTGCCGTCGTCAATATAGAGCGAGCCGCCATACGTGAGCACCATATTGAAATTGTGGTTGCTGCCGAATGTATGGCTCCACGGGAGCCAGTCGACCACGACCGGAGGCTCATCGGCGACGAAAGTGAAACCGGAGGCGAGCATCGCCTGGTTCGAGCACAGCATGCGATGGGTATTGATGACGGCCTTCGGATTTCCCGTTGAACCGGACGTGAATAGGAACTTGGCGATGCTGTCCGGCGTCACCTTTGCATGCGCGGCGGCGACGCCCGCGGGGTCTTCCGCGCCAAGCAGGTCGGCGAAGAGCGTGGTCTTGCGATCGCCCAGCGGATTGCGTGTGACGACCAGCTCGATAGCGTCCGGTATCGTTTCGTAGATTGCCCGGGCGAACGGGCCGCCATCGTTGGCAAAGACGAGCCCGGGCGTGAGCAGATTGATGATCGTCCGTAGTTTGCCGAAGTCGCTCGACATCAATGAATAAGCCGCCGAGATCGGCGCATAGGGAATGCCGACATACATCGCTGCCAGACCCAGCAACGCGTGTTCGATGTCATTGCCGGACAGCACCACAATCGGCTTGTCGGCAGAAAGTCCGCGTCGCAGCAGAGCCGCGCCGATCCGCTTCACGCTGGCAAGGACTTGCGAATAAGTGAGCTTGCGCCATTCGCCCTTTGCATCGCGCTGCGCCAGGAACAGACGGTCTGGCGCGATCTCGGCCCAATGTTCGAGAGGCTGGCTGAGCTTGTCGTGATAAGGCCCGAGTTCTTGCGCCGCCCGGATATAGATGACACCTCCGGCACGCTGCTCGATGACCGGATCAAGCTTGCCGAGCCGGACGGGACGCAGCGGTGCCGTTGCTTTCTTTCTGATGTCTCGGGCTACGCTCGCCATTGGTCCCCGGCTGTCTCCATCACTTGATCACTTGCGCGTGACTTTCGGCGCGCGCTTCTCGAGGAAATCCTTCAGGCGCGCCTTAGCATCCGGATCGGCCTGCGCAATCGCCGACATCAAAGCTTCAATCGCGTAGCCGCTCGCCGGATCCATCGCGGCAATGCGCGGCAATGCCTGCATGACGGCGAAGTTGGTCAGCGGCGCGTTCCCGGCGATGCGCTGCGCCAGTTCCAGGCCTTTGGCGAAACCTTTGCCGGCGTCCACAAGATACGTGGTCAAACCGATAGCCTGGCCTTCCTCTGCCGAGTAGGTGCGCCCGGTCAGCATCATGTCCGCCATACGTGCCACGCCGATCAGCGGCGGCAGTCGTACCGAGCCGCCGCCGCCGACATAAATTCCGCGGCTACCTTCCGGCAATGCGTAAAAGGCCGAGCGCTCGGCCACGCGGACATGCGCTGCGGCGGCAAGTTCCAGACCGCCGCCGACCACGGCACCGTGCAGCACCGCGACCACCGGCACCTTGCCGACCTGGATTTTCTCGAAGGCGCGATGCCACAGGCTGGAATGGGCAATACCCTGTGTAACATCGCGTTCCTCCAGTTCGGACAGGTCGAGACCGGCCGAGAAATTTTCACCCTCGCCTGCAAGCAAGACGGCGCCGATGCCGTCCGGCAGTGACGTGAAGAACTGCTCGATGCCGACGATCGTCTCGTCATCAAGTGCGTTGCGCTTGTGTGGGCGGTTGAGCCGCAGAACGGCAACCGCCTGTTCTCGCTCGGCAATGAGCGAGGACGGGAGCCTGATCGCAAGCCGCTCTGCCATCATTCCACCTCGTAGACATCAAGGCGCACCGCGCGCGGTTCCCTTTGGCCTCGTGCGATGGCCAGGATGCGATTGAGCCAGTCAACCGCCGGATCCGCAGTCTCGAACCGCATCACGGTGCGGAAATAATACTGACGTGGATCGACGTTGTCGCCTCGCATCAATTTCTCCATCACATCGGGCGGACCGTGCCGCAGACCCTCGCTGGTGACCATGATCAGCGCCCCGGCGTCGGTCTCGATGGTGTAGCGGGCCTTGATATCGGCTGCGCCATCGTTGCGGATAATCTGCCAGTCGGCGCCGCCCGGCAGGATGCGTCCCGTCAGCCTTGGTCCGCTTACCTTTCCGCCGAGAATGCCGATCACGCGGCGCTCGCCATAGGGCGTGCGGCCGAGTTTGGTGATGGCCTCGAGCTCGGCGTGAATTGTGAAAATAGGCTGCTTGCCCAGCATAGTGACGATCCGTTGGAGCCCCAACTGTCCGCGGCGCGCCATTTGACCCTGTCGATGGCCAGCCGTAAATACGAGATCGCAACCGGGATTCCGCTCAAATGGCGCGTATTTCTCCGCTCGCCGAAGCCATCAAATCAGCCGTCCGCGACGGTGACACCGTCGCGCTTGAGGGCTTCACGCACCTCATCCCCCACGCCGCCGGCCACGAAATCATCCGCCAGGGGCGCAAGGGGCTCACGCTGATCCGCATGACACCCGACCTCATCTACGATCAGCTCATCGGCATGGGCTGCGTCTCCAAGCTGGTTTTTTCCTGGGGTGGCAACCCCGGCGTCGGGTCCCTCCACCGCCTGCGCGACGCGATCGAAAACGGCTGGCCGCACAAGCTCGAACTGGAAGAACATTCTCACGCGGCCATGGCCAATGCCTATGAGGCGGGCGCCGCCGGTCTGCCCTGCGCTATTTTCCGTGGCTACATCGGCGGCGATCTGCCGAAAGTGAATTCCAAGATCAAACGCGTGACGTGCCCGTTCACCGGCGAAGAACTTGCCGCCATTCCGGCGCATCGGCCTGATGTGGCCGTGATCCATGCGCAGCGTGCCGACAAGGCCGGCAATGTCATGATCGAAGGCGTGCTCGGCGTGCAGAAAGAAGCGGTGCTCGCGTCCAAGCGTTCGGTGGTCACGGTCGAAGAGATTGTCGACGAACTTCCCGAGCGCAGCCTCAACGCCGTGGTGTTGCCGTATTGGACCGTCGGCCACGTGGTCGAGGTGCCGGGCGGCGCGTTTCCCTCCTATGCGCAGGGTTACTATCCGCGCAACAACAACTTCTACAAGGAATGGGACGCGATCTCGCGCGAGCGCGACTCGTTCCTTTCCTGGATGAAAGAGAATGTGCTGGCGAAAGGCCCCGAGGTCTTCGCTCGATATGGGCGCAAGCATCGCGTCGCGGCGGAGTAAAACGCATGGCCGACTTCAAACCCAATGAGATGATGACAATCGCTGCGGCGCGTGCCCTGAAAAACGACGACGTCTGCTTCGTCGGCATCGGCCAGCCATCGGCCGCCTGCAATCTGGCTCGGCTGACACACGCACCGAATATCACGCTCATCTATGAATCCGGTACGCTCGCCACCAAGCCGAACATATTGCCGCTGTCGATCGGCGACGGCGAATTGTGCGAGACCGCGATTACGACAGTGTCGGTGCCTGAAATGTTTCGCTACTGGCTGCAAGGCGGGCGCATCAAGGTCGGCTTTCTCGGGGGCGCGCAAATCGACAAATATGCCAATCTCAACACAACGGTCGTTGGTCCCTACGACAAACCAAAGGTTCGCCTGCCCGGCGGCGGCGGCGCGCCGGAGATCGCCACCTCTTGTGGCGAGATCTTCATCATCATGGCGCAGGGCAAACGCAGCTTCGTCGACAAACTCGATTTCGTTACCTCGATTGGCCATGTTTCGGGGGGCGATTCACGCGCCAAGCTTGGCGTGAAGACCAAAGGTCCGACCAAGCTCATCACAGATCTGGCGTTGTTCGAACCCGACCCGAACACAAAAGAAATGACCGTCGTCTCCATTCATTCGGGCGTCACCCGCGAGCAGATCCAGGAAAACTCCGGCTGGCCGGTCAAATTCGCGGTCAAGGTCGCGGAAACGCCGCCGCCGACCCAGCGCGAACTCGACGTGCTGCGCGAACTTCATGCACGCACCAACCGCGCGCACGCGGAGGCCGCGTGATGGCGGGCCGTGATGTATTCCTTTGCGATGCCGTGCGTACGCCAATCGGACGCTATGGTGGCGCGCTCGCCAAGGTACGAGCCGACGATCTCGCCGCGATACCGATCAAGGCATTGATGGGGCGCAATCCAAAAATCGATTGGGAAAAACTCGACGAAGTCTATTACGGCTGCGCCAATCAGGCTGGCGAAGACAACCGCAACGTTGCGCGCATGGCACTTCTGCTCGCGGGCCTTCCGGCCAGCGTGCCGGGCGTGACCCTGAATCGGCTGTGCGCCTCCGGGCTGGAAGCGGTCGGCACTGCCGCGCGCGCAATTCGCGCCGGTGAGATGGAGTTCGCCATTGCCGGCGGCGTCGAATCGATGACACGCGCGCCGTTTGTGCAAGGCAAAGCGCAGGAAGCCTTCTCGCGCACGGCGGAGATCTACGACACGACGATCGGCTGGCGCTTCGTCAATCCGCTGATGAAACAGCAATATGGCGTCGATTCTATGCCGGAAACCGGCGAGAACGTTGCGGAAGAATTCCAGATCACCCGCGCCGATCAGGATGCCTTTGCGTTGCGCTCGCAACAGCGCGCCGGCAAGGCGATCGCGTCCGGCTATTTTGCCAAGGAGATCGTCGCGGTCGAGGTACCGGGCGGAAAAGCCGGCTCCGTCAAGGTCGACAAGGACGAGCACCCTCGTCCTGACACGACGCTTGAACAACTCGCCAAACTGAAAACGCCGTTCCGCAATCCCGGCACCGTAACCGCGGGCAACGCTTCCGGGGTCAATGACGGTGCCGCCGCGATCATTATCGCGTCGGAAACGGCGGTGAAAGCGCATGGGCTTACCCCTCGCGCCCGCATCTTGGGGATGGCCTCCGCGGCAGTGCCGCCGCGGATCATGGGCATCGGCCCAGTGCCGGCGACCCAAAAGTTGATGGCGCGCCTCCAGCATAAAATCACCAACTACGATTTGATCGAGATCAACGAGGCCTTCGCCTCGCAATCGCTAGCCTGCTTGCGGCAATTGGGACTTGCCGACAACGCCGAACACGTCAATCCGCATGGTGGTGCAATCGCGCTTGGTCATCCGCTTGGCATGTCGGGCGCCCGTCTGGCGCTGACGGCAGCGCACGGGTTGCAGGAAAACAGTGGCAGGCTTGCGCTTGCCACGATGTGCGTCGGCGTCGGCCAGGGTGTATCGCTTGCGATGGAACGAGTTAGCTGAAAGCGCCAAGAATGAAGGAACAAAAATGACGCTGGTTTTCCCAAGAGAGAGCTTGAGTGTCTTTCCCAAGCACCTCACGCCTGACTACCGCAGCACGGTCAAACGCACGCCGTCGAAGCCGTTGATCATCGTGCCGCAAACGCTGTCCGAGCTGACCGGGCCGGTTTACGGCCACGACGCGGTGCAGGAAGGCGATGCCGATCTCACCAAGCAGCACAAGGGCGAGCCGCTCGGTGAACGCATCATTGTGCATGGCCATGTCTTGGATGAAGACAAGCGGCCGGTTCCGGACACGCTCGTGGAAATCTGGCAGGCAAACGCCTGTGGCCGCTATGTGCATAATGTCGACCAGCATCCGGCCCCACTCGATCCGAATTTTACCGGCGCAGGACGCACCGTCACCGACTCGAAAGGCTATTACCGGTTCATCACCGTGAAGCCGGGCGCCTATCCATGGGGCAACCACCACAATGCGTGGCGGCCGAACCACATCCACTTCTCGGTGTTCGGCCACTCGTTCCTGTCTCGCCTGGTGACGCAGATGTATTTCCCGGGCGATTGTCTGTTCCCGTTCGATCCGATCTTTAATTCGGTGACGGATGAGAAGGCGCGGCAGCGCATGATCTCGAAGTTCGATCTGGAGAACACGATTCCCGATTGGGCGCTCTGCTTCCGCTTTGATATCGTGCTGCGCGGTCGCGAAGCCACGCCCCAGGACACGGACAAGCACTAGCGCACCCCGAAAAGTGGGCACCGGTGGATAAGATCATGCGCAAAGGAAAAAGCTAATGTCGGAGATCACTCCCTCACAAACTGTCGGGCCGTTTTTTGCGTACGGCCTGGCGCCTCACAGCCGTTGCGACTGGAAACCGAGCGATGTCTACGACTGGAAGGAAACCGCCGGTGCCAATCTGGTGACCCCGGACGCTTCGGGCACCAAGATCCGCATCGAGGGTCAGGTGCTCGACGGGGACGGCCTGCCGATCAACGACGCAATGCTGGAAATCTGGCAGGCAGACGCGCAGGGCCGTTATGCTCATCCCCGCGACAGCGGGACGCGGCCGAACACGAAATTCATGGGTTTCGGTCGTTCCGCAACCGACAAGAGCGGCACTTACAGTTTCGACACCATAAAGCCCGGGTCGGTGCCGGGGCCGAACGGCAAAGCGCAGGCACCGCACATCGTGTTCTGCATCTTCTCGCGCGGCATGCTGCGCCAGATTCACACCCGGCTCTACTTCTCCGATGAGGCGGCCAACGCCAGTGATCCCATCCTGACGCTGGTCCCGGCAGACCGGCGGGGAACGCTCGTTGCCCACAAAGAGATGCGGGGGGAGCTGCCGGTCTATCGCTTCGATATCCGCGTCCAGGGCGAAAACGAGACCGTTTTCTTCGACATCTGATTGAACGACCGCTGATTCCGCGCGGTTAGGGGCGGCTGCGACCGATCATGCTCGGCTAGTCGTTGCCCACAATTGCCCACGACACGCCTTCAGGTTTGTGGGACGAGTCCCATTAAAGGGTATGCTGTCATTCTCGCGGATGAAAATTTTCACATTTTGTCCTTAAATCGCAATATTTGTTAGTGGGCGCATTGCCCACCCACTTTGCCCACCTTTGCACAATTGGTTTTTGAGGTTGACGAAATTCGGGAGACTTGGTTCGCTCTGGGCCGCAACGGCCGTTGAGAGCCGGTCAGGAAACGCGTCATGAACGAACAAATCCTCCAGGAGATCAGCGAATTTTGCCGCGTGCGCGGGCTTGCCGAATCGACCTTTGGCCGCCGCGCCGTCAACGACGGCAAACTGGCGAGCCGGCTGCGCAATGGCGGCCGCATCACCACCGACACGCTCGAGCGTATTCGCGCCTTCATGGCGCGAAATTCGGACGGTGCGCCGGCGCGTCGCCGCGTGTTGTTTGAGCCGACGCCGCCAGGCGTGCTTCCTGTCGTGAAGCCGGCGGCGCCGCCGGTTGCCTCCGGGCTCGCCACCGACGATCCGCAGCGCAATTTCCGTTTCTTCGACAACCGGCAGAAATATTTGCTGTTCGTGAACACGTGCTCGGAGAAATGGGAGATCGCGTCGCGCGTCGGATTGGAGCTCGCCAACATTCATCCGCGTCCACCGGCAGTGCGTGTGTTTGACGCCGGCGTCGGCGACGGCACCGTGCTCGCGCGCGTCATGCGCTCAATGCACGACCGGTTCCCGACGACGCCGTTCTACATCGTCGGCAAGGAAATCAGCCTGGAGGATATCCGCCTCACGCTGCACAAGATGGCGGATCGCTTTGTCGAGCATCCTTCCAGCGTGCTTGTCCTTACGAATCTTGCCTATGCCGAGGCACCTTGGCTGGCGGTAAAATCATTGAGCGCGGCGACCAGCCTGGTCTGGAAAGAGCTGGCGATGGAGGGCAGCACCGCGCACAGCTTCGAAAAGCAAATCACCGATCTCGAGCCATTCCTGGCGGAAAACTGGAAAGCTCGCGTGAGCGCAAAAAGCGGCAACCCGGTCTACGAGCGTCCGGTGATCCTGGTGATCTATCGCAACGATCACCGGTTCCTTCTCGACCAGATCGTGCCAAAGCCGGGCGGCACCGTCGCCGACTACGATCTGGTGATAGCCTCGCAACCGTATCGCGCTCGCGCATCGCTCGAGTTCAAAGCCAAACGCGTGCTGGCGCCACTCGCTCGAGCGATCGGGCCGGGTGGCCGCATGATCGCGATCCATTCCTATGGGCACGATCCGGGGATGGAGATCATCCAGAAGGTCTGGCCGAACGATAATCCATTTGTGCACAGTCGCCACGATTTGCTCAAGGAAGTGAAACACGAACTGGGCACCACGGGCCGCGATCTCAATTTCAACGCCTATTCCGATCAGCGGTCGCTGTTCCGTTATGACATGCACACGCTGCCGTCGGAAATTTCCTCCTCGATCGGCACATCGACATTGCTTGCCGCGTGGAATGCGGCAATCTATGTGGCGCAGGTGGAAGATGATCGCCTGTCTGATGTGAACAGCGATCGGCGTTACATCGAGGCGACGCGCGACATTCTCCAGAAGCACGGCGGCTTGTGGTTCTACGATGAATCCTTCGTGATCTCGCGCCGGCGCGAATAGGCGCGTCGGCCGATGTCTACCGCTCCCGCGCCTCATCCTGCCGCCTTCGCGCGACAATTTTCGCTCGAGGCGACGCGCCCAAATTCGGCGGAAATTGCGATGCTCGCGGATATTGTTCCGCGCGGCACGGCGCTTTATCTGACCGCGGTGCCGACCCAGAATACGCGCGAGCTGGTAACGGCGGCTGCCGCCGTGCGTAAGGCCGGACTCGAGCCGGTTGCCCATATCGCAGCGCGGCGGCTTGCAAGCGCTGGCGCGTTGCAGGAATTGCTAACCCGCTTTCATGGCGAAGCCGACATGCGCCGGTTGCTCGTGATCGGTGGGGACGTCGATGCACCGGGCGCATTCGGCGATGCGCTCGCCGTTATTCAGAAAGGCGCCTTGCGTAAGGCCGGTATCGAAGAAATCGGAATCGGCGCCTACCCCGAAGGTCATCCGCGGATCCCGGCCGGGCGCCTCGAATCCGCGCTCGACGAAAAGATCGCGGCCGCTACCGCGCAGGGCTTGCGCGTTCATATCATCAGCCAGTTTTCGTTCGCTCCTGAACGCATTCTGACGTGGCTCAAGCAGTTGCGCGCGTGCGGTATCGGCAAGCCGGTGAAAATCGGCATGGCGGGACCGACCAGCGTGCCGGCGCTGCTGCGATACGCCAGGCGCTGCGGAGTTGCCGCCTCGTTGCGCGGGCTGGTATCGGGCGTCGCCAGCGGTCTGGTCGGCCATGTCGGGCCCGACCTCATTATCGAAACGCTTTCGGCTGCCGGCAACTTGGGCGACTTGGCGCCCCACTATTTTTCCTTCGGCGGCACGCTTGAAACTGCACGCTACGCATGCGAAGCCGCCGCAGGACGACACGGCGCCGGCCGTGCTATGGCTCGAAGCAATTAAGACCCGCCGGCATACGCGGGCTACTTGCGGAGGACGACATGCAAAGAACAAAGCCGCCTTTTTGCGCCGATCATGTTGGCAGCATCTTGCGCACCGCGCCGGTCAAAGATGCGCGGGCAAAGCGCGAAAAGGGAACTATAGGCGCGGCTCAGCTCAAAGAGGTTGAAGACCGCGAGATCGAAAAGATCATCAAAAAGCAGGAAGAGATTGGCCTCAAGCTCGCGACCGATGGCGAGTTTCGCCGTTCCTGGTGGCATTTCGACTTCTTCGGCATGCTCGATGGCGTTGATATCTACGAGCTCGACCACGGCATCCAGTTCCAGGGCGTCCAGACCAAGCCCCGGAGCATCAAGGTCACCGGCAAGATCGGATTCTCAAACCATCCGATGCTGGAGCATTTCAAATTTCTGAAAGCGCACACCAAGGTCATGCCGAAAATGACGATCCCGGCACCGAGTGTGATGCATTTCCGGCTCGAACCAGGCGCAGTTGCAAAAGGCGCCTACCCAAATCGCGATGCCATCTTCGACGATCTCGCGATGGCTTATCAAAAAGCGATCAAGGCGTTCCACGACGCAGGTTGCCGCTATCTGCAATTCGACGACACCGCATGGGCCTACCTGTGCTCGCAGGAAGAATTGAAAAAGGCCAAGGACCGCGGTCTCGACGTCGACCATCTGCAAGAGACTTACACCAGCTGCATCAACAAGGCGCTGGAAGCAAAACCCGCTGACATGACGATTACCACGCACGTCTGCCGCGGCAACTTCCGTTCGACTTTTATTTCCTCAGGTGGCTACGAGCCGGTGGCGCAGAATCTCCTCGGCAAATGTAACTACGACGGTTACTTTCTCGAATACGATACCGATCGCGCCGGCGGCTTCGAGCCGCTTCGGTTTTTGCCGAAGGGCAACAAGATCGTCGTCCTTGGTCTGGTTACGTCGAAGTCCGGCAGGCTGGAACCGCGCGCCGATATCAAGAGGCGAATTGAAGAAGCGACCAAATATGTTGCGCTTGATCAACTGTGCCTGTCGCCGCAATGCGGCTTTGCCTCGACCGAAGAGGGCAATGTGTTGGCCGAGGACGAGCAATGGGCCAAGCTGCGCATGATTGTCGAGTTGGCGGAAGAGGTTTGGGGGAAGTAGAACTCGTGTCCCGGGCGCAGAACCGGGACCGTTACGATGTTTGGGCGGTCCCGGATCAGCGGTGCACCGCTAGACGCTGCACCGCATCCGGGACACAGGGCTTCACAATGACCCAACGCACCACGCCGCCGTTTCGCGCCGATCATGTCGGCAGTCTGCTGCGCACCGCGCCGCTGAAAGATGCACGCGCCAAGCGCGCCAAAGGCGAGATCGATGCCGCCGCGCTGAAGACGGTCGAAGATCGCGAAATCGAGACAATCGTCAAGAAGCAGGAGGACGTGGGGCTGAAGCTTGCTACCGACGGCGAATTTCGCCGTTCTTGGTGGCATTTCGATTTTTTTCGCGGACTTGCCGGTGTCACGCCGATTACCACCGTAACCGGCATCAAATTCCATGGCGTTGAAACCAAGCACGAAGCCATCCGGATAGATGGCAAAGTCGACTTCACCGGCCATCCGCAGCTCGAACACTTCAAGTTTCTGAAGGCGCACTGTCGCGTCACGCCGAAGATGACGATTCCGGCACCGAGTACATTCCATTTCCGTCAGGGCCGGGCGATGGTGAGCAAAGAAGCTTATCCGGATCTCGATGCGTTTTTCGCCGATGTTGGCGCTACCTGGCGCAAGGCGATCCGAGCCTTCTACGACGCTGGCTGCCGCTATCTCCAGCTTGATGACACTGCCTGGGCGATGATGTGCGACCCAAAGGAACGCGAGCAATCGAAGGCGCGTGGCGATGATCCGGACAAATTGCCGGCAATCTACGCCCGCGTTACGAATGCGGCACTGGAAGGCAAGCCGGCCGATATGGCGATCACCATGCATTCCTGCCGCGGTAATTTCCGCTCCACATGGATTGCGCAAGGCGGCTACGAATTCGTTGCCGAACATCTGCTCGGCAAGACCAATCTCGACGGCTATTTCCTTGAATACGACAGCGAGCGCGCCGGTGGATTTGAGCCGCTGCGCCATTTCCCCAAGGGCAAGAAGCAACTTGTGCTGGGCCTCATCACGTCGAAGAGCGGACGTCTGGAGCCGAAGGATGACATCAAGCGGCGTATCGATGAAGCCACCAAATACGTTGCGCTCGATCAGCTCTGCTTGTCGCCGCAATGTGGTTTTGCCTCGACCGAAGAAGGCAATGTGCTGGCGGAAGAAGAACAGTGGGCGAAGCTACGGATGATTGTTGAATTGGCAGAGGACGTGTGGGGGAAATAGTTCCCGGATCAGCGGTGCACCGCTAACGCGCTGCACTGCATCCGGGACACGCAATGAGATTCATGCAACGCTCCAAGCCGCCCTTCCGCGCCGATCACGTCGGCAGTCTTTTGCGTACGGCGCCGCTGAAGGAAGCGCGGGCGAAGCGAGAGAAATGCGAAATTTCCCAGCATGAGCTGAAAGCGATCGAAGATCGCGAGATTTCGGCGATCATCAGGAAGCAGGAAGATATCGGGCTTCGGGCCGTCACCGATGGCGAATTCCGCCGCGCGTTCTGGAACTATGATTTTCTCGGGTCACTTCCCGGCGTTGAGGCTTATCTCGGTGAGCGCAAGATCAAGTTTCAAGGTGTCAATCCGAAACCCATGATGTTGCGCGTTACGGGAAAGCTCGGCGCTTTCTCCAGTCACCCAATGCTTGAACATTTCAAGTTTTTGAAGAAGCACGCGCAGGCGCTCCCGAAAATGACGATCCCGTCGCCTTCGAGCTTGCATTTCCGTTATGGCCGCGACGCCGTGCCGGAAGCGATCTATCCGGACATGAGCGATTTCTACCGGGATCTTGGCCAAACCTATCGCCAGGCTGTAAAGGCTTTCGCGGATGCCGGCTGCCGCTATCTTCAGCTCGACGAGGTCAATTTCGCCTATCTTTGTGACCCCAAGTTGCGCGCGCAGGTGGCCAACCGGGGTGACGACCCTGAAAAGCTGCCGGCGATCTATGCGGGCATGATCAATGCCGCGATGTCCGATATCCCGCCCGACATGACCATCGCCATGCATTTGTGCCGCGGCAATTTCCAATCAACCTTCGTTGCATCGGGCGGTTACGAGCCGGTGGCGGAGATCCTGTTCAACACGATCAATGTGCACGGCTACTTCATGGAATACGACAGCGACCGCGCCGGCGGTTTCGAGCCTTTGCGCTTCGTTCCGAAGGGCAAGACGATTGTGCTCGGCCTCATCACGTCTAAGTCCGGTCGACTTGAATCAAAGGATGAAATCAAGCGGCGCATCGATGAGGCCGCAAAATTCGTGCCCCTGGAGCAGCTTTGCATCTCGCCGCAGTGTGGCTTCGCCTCAACCGAGGAAGGCAATATCTTGGCTGAGGACGAGCAGTGGGCCAAACTCAGGATGATCGTGGAATTGGCGGGAGAGGTGTGGGGAGAGTAAAACACCGTGTCCCGGGCGCAGCGCAGCACGGAGTGGTGCGCTGCAGACCCGGGACCGTTACGATCTATGGCGGTCCCGGATCAGCGGTGCACCACTGACGCGCTGTACCGCATCTGGGACAAGAGGTCTCACAATGTCACAACGAACAAAACCGCCGTTTCGCGCTGACCATGTCGGTAGCCTGTTGCGTCCGGCAGCGTTGAAAAAAGCACGCGAGCAGCGCGCCAAAGGCGAAATTTCGCCGGCGCAACTCAAAAAAATCGAGGACCGCGAGATCGAGCGCGTGATCAAGAGGCAGGAAGATGTCGGCCTGCAATCGATCACCGATGGCGAATTCCGCCGCTCCTGGTGGCATCTCGATTTTCTTTGGGGTCTCGATGGTATCGAAAAGCATGTAATGGATACCGGTATCCCTTTTACGGGGGTTACGACCCGCAACGAAGGTCTCAAGGTCACCGGCAAACTCGACTTTTCCGGCCACCCGATGATCGAGCACTTCAAGTTCGTAGCGTCGCACACCAAGCGGACGCCGAAGATCACGATTCCTTCGCCGTCGGCTGCCTACGGGCGGCCGGTGCCGACGCCGATCGATCGCAGTGTCTATCCGAAGCTCGATCGTTTTTTCGACGATCTCGGCCAAGCTTATAGAAAAGCTGTTCGTGCTTTTGCTGATGCCGGCTGCCGCTACCTCCAGCTCGACGAGGTCTTCATTGCCATGCTGTGCGATCCGAAATATCGCCAGTCAATGAAGGACCGCGGGGATGATCCGGAGCAGCTCGGCGAACTCTATGGCGACCTCATCAATACCGCGATGTCGGATATTCCCTCCGACATGACCATCACGATGCACATGTGTCGTGGCAACTATAAATCGACCTACATGGGCAGCGGAGGCTACGAAGCCGTGCAGGAAGTTCTGTTTAATAGGATCAAAGTGCACGGCTTCTTTATGGAATATGACAGTGATCGCGCGGGCGGGTTCGAGCCGCTGCGTATGCTTCCAAAGGATAGAACCGCAGTGCTCGGTCTCGTTACGACGAAGAGCGGACGACTCGAATCCAAAGACGAGATCAAGCGCCGTATCGACCAAGCCGCCAAGTTCGTTTCACTCGAACAGCTGTGTCTGTCGCCGCAATGCGGCTTTGCCTCAACTGAAGAGGGCAATGCGCTGGCCGAGGACGAGCAATGGGCCAAGTTACGCATGATCATTGAGCTTGCCGGCGAGGTGTGGGGCTAGTTTCTGTCGTGGCCGGACTTGTTCCGGCTATCCATGTCTTTAAAAAGGAAGCAAGACGTGGATGCCCGGCAAAAAGCCAGGCATGAAGTTGTATTTGAGGCCGGGGACCAACCAGATGCCAGGCGTTGTTTCAGGCAAAGTCGCCATCGTCACCGGGGCGGGGCGCGGCATCGGGCGCGGCATCGCCATGCTGCTGGCTCAAGAAAGCGCACGCGTGGTGGTATGCGATATCGGCGCGAGCCTGCAAGGCGAGGGCAGCGACATCGGTCCGGCGCAGGAGACGGTGGACGCGATCAAAAAAGCCGGTGGACAAGCGATCGCCTCCACGCTCTCGATCACCGAGCCGAAAAATGCGGAGGCCATCGTCAAATCCGCGCTCGATGCCTACGGTCGTGTCGACATTCTCGTCAACAATGCCGGCATTCTCCGCGATGTCATTTTCCACAAGATGAGTTGGTCGGACTGGTCCGATGTGATCGACGTGCATCTCAACGGTTCGTTCAACATGAGCCGCGCGGTCGCTCCGTTTTTCCGTGAACAGAATTCCGGGGTTTTTGTGCACATGACGTCGACCTCCGGTCTGGTCGGCAATTTCGGTCAGGCTAACTACATGGCGGCCAAATTGGGCGTTATGGGTCTGTCGCGCGGGATCGCATTGGATATGGCGCGCTTCAACGTGCGTTCGAACTGCATCGCACCCTTTGCGTTCACGCGCATGATCGAGTCGATTCCGGCGCAATCGGAGCAGGACAAGCGCCGCATTGACGCATTCCAGCGTATGACGCCGGAAAAGATCGCGCCGCTCGCGGTCTTTCTCTGCGCCGAGGCGGCCGCCGGCATCACCGGGCAGATTTTCTCGGTCCGCAATAATGAGGTTTACCTGTTCAACCAGCCGCGGCCGGTCAAAACCATTCACCGCGCCGAAGGCTGGACCCCCGAAACACTTGCGGCGGAGCTTAAAACCGCCTTTGCGTCTTCGCTCACGCCGCTTGAGCGGTCCGAAGACGTGTTCAATTGGGATCCGATCTAAGGGGTCCCGGGCGCAGCGCAGCGCATTAGCCATGTTATTTATTCGGCGCAAATCGCGTATACGCGACTTGCGCTGTGCTGCACCGCATCCGGGACACGTTGCGCAGGGCGCGGCGCCTGTGTCAGTAAGTGGCTTATGAAAAAGCGCGCCACAGGACACGACGAACATGCCGATATTCGGGACGGTGTGCGCGCGCTCTGTGCCAAGTTCCCGGGAGAATACTGGCGCGCGCTGGATCGCGATCGCGCCTATCCGACCGAATTCGTCGCCGCGCTTACCAAAGCCGGCTATCTCGCTGCGCTAATTCCGGAGGAATACGGCGGTAGCGGGCTCACTCTCAGCGCCGCCGCCGCAATTCTGGAGGAGGTTCACGCTTCCGGAGGTAACGGCGCCGCCTGTCACGCGCAGATGTACACCATGGGCACAATCCTGCGTCATGGCAGCGCCGCGCAGAAGGAGCGCTATTTACCGCTCATCGCCAGTGGCGAGCTCCGTCTGCAAGCCTTCGGTGTGACCGAGCCGACGTCGGGCACCGATACGCTTTCCCTGCGCACCACGGCACGGCGCGAGGGCAACGATCATTACGTTATCAACGGGCAGAAGATCTGGACGTCGCGCGCCGAACATTCCGATCTGATGCTCTTGCTCGCGCGCACGACGCCGAAGGAACAGGCCAAGAAGCGCACCGACGGCCTATCGGTATTCCTGGTGGACATGCGCCTTGCCCAGGGCGCGAGCATCGCTATCAACCCGATCCGCACCATGATGAACCACGCCACAACGCAGGTATTCTTCGACGATCTGCGCGTTCCTGCGGAGAACCTGATCGGTGAGGAAGGACAGGGATTTCGCTACATTCTGTCAGGCATGAATGCCGAGCGTATCCTGATTGCGGCCGAATGCATCGGCGATACCAAATGGTTCATCGCTAAGGCAACGCAATATGCCAAGGAGCGAGAGCTCTTCGGCCGGCCGATTGGTCAGAACCAGGGCGTACAATTTCCCATCGCGCGCGCTTATGCGCAGATGCGCGCCGCCGAACTGATGGTGCACGAGGCCGCGCACAAATATGACGCGGGCGAGGACATCGGCGCAGAAGCCAACATGGCCAAGTTGTTGGCGGCCGATGCGTCCTGGGCCGCAGCCGACATGTGTGTACAGACGCACGGTGGCTTTGGCTTTGCCGAGGAATATGATGTCGAGCGCAAGTTCCGCGAGACGCGGCTCTATCAAGTCGCGCCTATTTCCACCAACATGATCCTATCGTATCTGGCCGAACACGTGCTCGGCCTGCCGCGGTCGTATTGAGGGACGCGTGCCCCGGACGCGGCGCAGCACGAAGCGAAGCGGAGTGGTGCGCCGCAGATCCGGGGCCGTTTCAAATTCCGATTGTGCGACGATCCCGGGTCTGCAGCGCAACACTTCGTGTCGCGCTGCGCCCGGGAAAAGCAGAGAGTCAGCATGCCCCTTCCGTTAGCCGGCCTCCTTGTCGTCTCGGTCGAGCAAGCTGTGGCCGCACCGCAATGCACCTGTCGACTGGCTGATGCCGGCGCGCGTGTCATCAAGGTGGAACGCCCTGAAGGCGATTTCGCTCGCGAGTACGATCATGTGGTCCATGGCGAGAGCGCGAACTTCGTCTGGCTCAATCGCGGCAAGCAATCGGTCGTGCTCGACCTCGGCAAAGCCGAAGACAAGGCTTTGCTCGAAGCCATGCTCGCGAAGGCCGACGTGTTCGTGCAAAATCTCAAGCCCGGTGCAGTTGGCAAACTCGGCTTTGCCATGGCGCGGTTGCGCAAGGATTACCCACAGCTGATCTGTTGCTCGATTTCCGGCTATGGCGAGAGTGGCCCTTACGCGCAGCGCAAGGCCTATGACCTTCTGATCCAAGCCGAATCCGGAGTGTCATCGGTGACGGGCGGCCCCGAAGGGCCCGCACGCGTCGGCGTGTCGATCGTCGATGTCGCCGCGGGGCTCAACGCCTATGAGGCCATTCTCGAAGCGCTGATCGCGCGCTCCAAAACAAACCAAGGTGCGGAGATATCCGTCTCTATGTTCGACGCAATGGCGGAATGGATGACAGTACCGCTATTGCACGGGGAGGGTGGTGCACCGTTCAAGCGTATTGGGCTCGCGCATGCAGCGATCGCCCCCTATGGCGTGTTCAAGACGCGCGACGACGCCGACATTCTGATTGCCATTCAGAATGATCGTGAATGGCGTGTGCTGGCGGAGAAAGTGCTGGGCGATATCGCGCTGGCGTCGGACCCGAAATTTGCCACCAATCCGAAGCGAGTCGAGAACCGATCGGAAACCGATGCCAAAGTATCAGCCAATTTCGCTCGCCACGATGTTGAAGCACTGATGAAGAAACTGGAATCGGCCGACATCGCCTTCGCGCGCGTCAACGATTGGGAATTGCTGTCGAAGCATCCACATTTGCGGCGTATCACCGTCGGTGCGCCGAGCGGTCCGGTCACCATGCCGGCGCCGGCGCCTTTGCGCGCGGAGCAGGAGCAGACCTACGGTCCGATCCCTGCGCTAGGCGAGCATACCGAGAGAATCAAGGCGGAATTCGGCAGCAAGCTGGTCTAAGCTGCGCGCCGTTTGTTGGAGGAAACCGCATGGACATCGGCTTCATCGGACTCGGCAATATGGGACAGCCGATGGCACACCGGCTGATCGAGGCCGGTCATAAACTTATCATTTACGACACCCGCAATGATGCGGTCGCACCGCTGGTGACGATCGGCGCGCAGCTTGTGTCGTCGCCTGCCGATGTCGCCGACCGGGCCGAAACGGTAATGGCGAGCCTGCCGTCGTTACAGGTTTCCGAAAAGGTCGCGATCGGCGAGGGCGGAGTCATTCACGGCAAGCGCATCAAGCGCTTCATCGATTTGTCCACCACCGGCTCGAGCGTCGCGGCAAAAATTGCCGCAGCATTGGCGAAAAAAAATATCGTGCAAATCGATTGTCCGGTGAGCGGCGGCGTCGGCGGTGCCAGGAAGGGCACACTGGCGGTGATGGTTTCAGGGCCGAGGGCCGATGTCGATCTGGTGAAGGATGTGCTTGCGGTGTTCGGTAAGGTCTTCCTCATCGGCGAGAAGCCTGGCATGGCCCAGACCATGAAGCTCGCCAATAACTTCCTGTCGGCGACCGCGATGGTCGCGACCTCGGAAGCCGTGGTGATGGGCGTCAAGTCGGGGCTCGATCCCAAGGTGATGATCGACGTCATCAATGCAGGCTCAGGCCGTACAACTGCTTCAGACGGAAAATTTCCGCAGGCGGTGCTGCCGCGCACATTCAACTATGGTTTTGCCACGGCGCTGATGCTTAAGGATGTTCGACTATGTGTCGAAGAGGCCAGAGGCTTGAGTGCTCCCAATTCCGTAATGAGTGCGGTCCTCGATCAATGGGAAGCCACTAATACCGAGTTTGGCGGGGACAGCGATTTCACGGTCATCGTCAAAATGATCGAACGCCGTGCCGGCGTCACCGTTGGTGCGGAGAAAAAATCATGAGCGACGATATTCACGAGGTCTTTGCGGTCTGTTACGCGACCCACTCGCGCAAGCGATCGGAAAACTACATCTTCGGTGACCCGCATGACGAGATGACCTCGATTTCCTACTACGTGTGGGTCATCAAAGGACCGCACGGAACCTTCGTGTGCGACACGGGCTTCGATGTGGCGGCGGCCAAGGAACGGAGCCGTACAATCATTCATCCCGTGGGTGAGGGTCTGAAGGCTCTCGGGGTGCAGCCGGACCAGGTCGATCATGTGATTGCCACTCACATGCACTGGGACCACGCCGGCAACTACGATCTTTTCCCGAATGCGCGCTATCACATCCAGGACACCGAGATGGCTTACGCTACGGGTCGCTGCATGTGTCACCAGACGCTGCGTATTCCGTTCAGCGAAAGCGACGTGTTGGCGATGGTGCGAAAAGTCTTCGCGTATCGAGTAGAATTCCACGATGGAGTCGAGGAGCTCGCACCCGGCATCACGGTGCACAAGATCGGCGGTCACTCAAAGGGCTTGCAGTGTGTGCGGGTGAAAACCAAACGCGGCACGGTGGTAATCGCATCGGATTGTTGTCACCTTTATTCACACCTCGATGAGGGCCGGGTGTTTCCCATCACCTATAGCGTCGGCGACACGCTCGAGGGTTACAAGACCCTGAAGAAACTTGCGACTTCGCGCCACCACGTTGTGCCGGGACACGACCCGGATGTTTTGAAGATCTATCCGGCGGTGAAAACGGGAATGGAAAACTGGATCGTACGGTTGGACGTGGCGCCGAAAGTTTAGACCAGCCCCAATTCGGCGAACGCATCTTTATGATGTCCCGCGCTTTCGGGCGCGAAGCAACAAAAGATCACGCGCGTGATGCCACGCGGGCGCGCGGCGATTTCGGCTGCCACAGTGCCCACGGCAATCCGCGCGGCGAGGTCCGCCGGAAAACGATAAACGCCGGTCGAAATTGCGGGATAGGCGATCGACGTCAACGCATTGCTCGCCGCAAGATCGAGTGCCGTTCGATAGCAGCTCGCCAGCAGCGCTTCTTCGTTTTCATTGCCGCCGCCCCATACAGGCCCGACGGCGTGGATCACGTGCCTGGCTTTTAGCCTATAACCGCGCGTGATCTTTGCGCTACCCGTATCGCAGCCGCCAAGAGTGCGGCATTCAGCCAGTAATTCTGGGCCCGCCGCGCGATGGATGGCGCCATCCACGCCCCCGCCACCCAACAGCGAGCGGTTGGCGGCGTTGACGATCGCGTCGACATCGAGCGTGGTGATGTCTGCGACGATGATGTCAAAGACTGTCTGGCCGATCTCGGCTCTAAGCTCGGTCATGTGTGGAGATTATATCACGCGCTCGCGGTTCCCGGCGCGGCCTCGAAATCGACACTCGAGCGAACGCCGATATCGTCGTAATGCGCATCGAGGAAGCGACGTGCGGCACGCCGGCCGCTGGTGCGCAGCATTTCGAAAAAATCATAGTCGGTATTGAGCCGGCTGGCTGTGTCCAGGGTTTGCGCTGAGCCCGTGAGAGCCACGCGGTGTATGTTGATACGCCGGTATTGCCCCGCGCCGGTGCCCCGCGCCAGCTTGCCTTCGTCGATCAACTTGCCGACGAATGTGATGCCGCGCAGTTCCGACATCAGTGAGGAGTTGAACGTAATCTCGTTTATCCGCGCCAGAATCTCGGCCTGTGTCTTCGGCAGCTGCTTGCGCTGCGGTGGATTGATCTGGACCAGCAGCAAATTCTCGGTCTGCGTGGCGCCGATGAGCGGATAGAGCGCAGGATTACCCACATAGCCACCGTCCCAATAGGGCTCACCCTCGATCTCGACGGCGTGGAACAGATGCGGCAGGCAGGTTGAGGCGACGATCATGTCTGCTGTCATTCCCTCGCGCCTGAACACGCGCAGCTCGCCCGACCTCACGTTGGTGGCGGACACGAAGAGTTGCAGGTCCGTACACGCGCGCACTGCACTGAAGTCGACGAAGCGCTCGATCAGATCCTTCAACGGATTGATGTTGAGCGGATTGAAATCGTAGGGCGACAGATACCGTGTCATCGCCTGCATCCACAGGCCGATCGGAGTGTCCTCGATTGGCCAGAATGAGAACAGGCGATCGACCGCACGCCGCTGCACATCGGGCAGATTGCCGCCGAGGCTCGCCGCCTTCCAGAAGTCGGCGAGCCGTTTGCGCGCTTCATCCGGCCCGCCGCGCGCAAGCCCGTCCGCCAGCATGATCGCGTTGACCGCGCCGGCGGATGCCCCGGAAATCCCTTCGATAGTCAGCCGGCCATCATCGAGGAGATGATCGAGGACACCCCAGGTGAAGGCGCCAAGTGCGCCACCGCCCTGCAATGCGAGATTGATACGCTTGCCCGCTTTCGGTTTTTCCGACTTGTCGCCGCCGAAGGCACGGGAAAGAAATTCGATCATGGCTAAAGCCTTACTGCGCGACCCAACCACCATCGATCGAATAGGCCGATCCAGTCATCGTCTCCGCTGCATCGCTGCATAGGAACACGGCGAGCGCACCGATGCTTTCAGGCTTGGTGAATTCGTGCATCGGCTGCTTCTCGGACAATAGTTTGATCGCCTCGTCTTTAACGCTCCCGCCGGACGCCTTGGCGCGCGCGTCGATCTGTTGCTGGACCAGTGGCGTAAGCACCCAGCCGGGACAGATTGCGTTGCAGGTCACGCCGGCGTTGGCGGTTTCCATCGCGACCACTTTGGTAAGGCCGACAAGTCCATGCTTGGCCGAGACATAGGCAACTTTTTGCGTACTGGCCACGAGTCCGTGGGCTGAAGCAATATTGATGATGCGGCCCCAATTCCGCTTTTTCATACCGGGCACCGCGGCGCGGATCGTGTGGAACGAGGACGAAAGGTTGATCGCAATGATTGCGTCCCATTTCTCGATCGGGAAATCCTCGATGTTGGCGACGTGCTGGATACCGGCGTTGTTGACGAGAACATCGAGCGTCCCGAATTCCTTCTCGGTTGTGCGGACCATGTCGGCGATTTCCGCCGGCTTGGTCATGTCGGCGCCCGAGTAGCGCGCCTTGACGCCAAAGTCCTTCTCGATGCCGGCGCGGATCTGTTCGATTGCGGTTTTGTCGCCAAAACCGTTCAGCATGATATTGGCGCCGTCCTGCGCGAGCGCTCGGGCGATGGCGAATCCGATGCCTGAAGTCGAGCCGGTAATGAGCGCAGTCTTGCCTTTGAGCATTCGGTCCTCGTATGCTTGGGCCGCCAAGACCGGCGGCGCAGTCTTTGAACGGCGGGAACCTGCCTCTATTTTTGTTGCACCGCAACATATATGTTCGCGACGTAGGGTTTCGAGTGGTTTGTCGTTAGACTTGAGTCGAAAGGCGGAACATTCCTTGGCCAGAAAATCATCCGCGCAGGCGGTTTTCCCGAAGCCAGACCACGACCATCAACGCTGTGCGAGCGACGCCATCGCCCACGCCGAAGTAATCTGCGCAGCACGCAGGGAGCGGCTCACGCCAACGCGACGCCGCGTGCTGGAGGCGTTGTTGGCGAGCCATCAGCCGCTCGGCGCCTATGAACTGATCGATCGGCTATCGGTGCGCGGAGCGCGGCCAGCGCCGATTACAGTTTATCGCGCGCTCGATTTTCTTCGCGAGCAGGAACTCGTGCACCGTATCGAGAGTCGCAATGCCTTCATTGCCTGCGTGCACAATCACGAGAGCAGCGATCCCGTCGTATTCCTGATCTGCGAGAAATGCGGGGCGGTCGGCGAAGCGGCTTCTGCCGCAGTCGCTGACACGATCAAGAACGCGTCGCGCGCCGTAGGTTTCGTGCCGAAGACGCCGGTGATTGAGATCTCAGGCATCTGCGCGCATTGCAAGGCGGCGTGAGGCGGCCTCGCATTGTCCAGTCCCGCTTACACATCGACCACGCGTCCGCTCGACGCGCTCGCTGCAAGCATCGTGGTGGTGCTGTGCTTGTCCTGGGGTTTCAACCAGGTTGCGACCAAGCTCGCCATCAATGACATTCCGCCGCTGACTCAAGCCGCCATACGCTCCGCCATCGCCGCGGTGTTGATTTCGGCGTGGTGTCGATTGCGCGGCATTGCTCTGCTGAGGCGTGATGGCACGTTGTGGTTCGGGCTTGCAGCGGGGCTCCTCTTTGCCGCCGAATTCATCCTGATCTTTCAGGGCCTCCTATACACTACCGCTTCACGCGCGACGTTGTTTATCTACCTCGCGCCGTTCTTCGTCGTGCTCGGTGCACGAATCGTTCTGCCGGCGGATCGCTTCGGCGCCGCGCAATGGCTGGGCCTTGCCCTGTCCTTTATCGGCATGCTGATCGCTTTCGGCATCCCGACGCCGGCGATGGATCCGCGTCAGATCATCGGCGATGTCATGATGGTCGGTGCCGCGTTGTTCTGGGCGGCGACCACCCTGATCATCAAAGCCAGTCCGCTGACGCGCATCTCGGCCGAAAAAGTGATGTTGTATCAGCTCGTCGTGTCGGCACCGGTCATGGCCGCAACAGCACTCGTCATCGGCGAGCATATCACGCATATGCCGTCGGCGTTGGCATTCGGTTCGCTCGCCTATCAAACGGTCTGGGTGGTGAGCGTAACATTCGTAGTCTGGTTTGCACTGATCGCGCGCTATTCGGCGAGTCGTCTCTCGGCTTTCACATTTCTCACGCCGCTATTCGGCGTCGCCGCCGGTCACCTGGTGTTGAGCGAGCCGCTGACGTCGGCATTTGCGGCCGCCGTCGCGCTGGTCGCCGCCGGCCTCGTGCTGGTGAACAGGGCACGCTGATGTTAAGAATTAGGCGTTGGTCTTCTCCGGCGCACATGAAAATTGTACGGCCAGTTCGTTTGCCTGATCCATCAGCGTTTATGGCAGCATTTAATGGGTTAATTGACTCATCACGCAATTCAACGCATGCCAATGCAGTACCAATAGATATATCGCGGTGGCGCGCTAGCCATACTATATTGG
>DAHUXA010000270.1 GCA_027307405.1 Hyphomicrobiales bacterium
CCAATGACCTGGCAGCCGGAGCTCGTCGAAGCTCAATAGCGCTTTAATTCCAGCGATTTTTAACGATCCGCCACGAAAACGCCGCCGTTCGTAACCGGCTCTGCCCAAATCGGGTCGAACCATTGCCCGGTTCCGGCGTTACATCGTCAACATTGTCAAAGCGAATATTTCTAGGCTTGGTTATGCGCACGCACGCACGGTCTGCTGGCTTTCCACCCCCGCCCAACCGCCTCCCTGGCAGTGAGCACCGCACCGTCGCAGTTGCCGAGCTGATCGCCGGTCTCGCACTTGCACTTTCGACGATTGTCGCTGCCACCGCCGTATCGGTCGGCATTGCCCGCGCAGATGTGGCAAGCAACGTGATCGACAACGAAAGCAGCTTGTTCGCCATCGCGCTTGTGCTTGGCCTTTTGTTCATTGGCTTCAGCGGTCTGACCATGCTGTCGCTACCGCACCCCCGGCAGAAAAAGACCCACAGCTAGACACAGTCTATCGGAACTCCCGGCGATGTCGCACAGTTGAGGCGACACCGATGGAGGCGGCATGCGATTTGTCCTGACGTTGAGCGCTATGTTGGCCTCAGCTGGATTGGTCCACGCGGCGGATCCGACGGCTCCCAGTTCCGCCGGCAACCTCTCGGTTCAAACAGTCGCCAGCGGTCTGGAGCATCCCTGGTCACTCGCATTTTTGCCCGACGGCCGGATGCTGGTGACCGAACGGCCGGGGCGTATGCGAATCGTTGCACGCAACGGCCAACTGTCGCCGGCGCTTGGCGGCGTCCCGAGAGTTTATGCGCAAAGCCAGGCCGGGCTGATGGACGTGCTGCTGGCACGCGATTTTGATCGAACGCATACGATCTTTGTCTGCTACGCGGAGCCATTCGACTTTGGCGGACGCATCGCAGTCTTGCGTGCGCGGTTGGTAGACGACGAAACACCTAAACTCGACGCGGTGACCACGATATTCCGGCAGAAGGGTCCGGTCTCGCGTGGTCTTAATATCGGCTGCCGCATGGTGCAGGCGTCCGATGGCAACCTGTTCGTGACACTCGGCGATCATTTCGCGCCGAGTGATCTGGCGCAAACTCTCGACAACCACATCGGCAAGATTGTGCGCATCACGCCCGACGGTACGGCACCGTCGGACAATCCCTTTGTCGGCAAGGCGGGCGCGCTGGCGGAAATCTGGGCCTGTGGTCTGCGCAATGCAGAAGGCCTCGCCTTCAATCCGGCCGATGGAAAACTGTGGGAGCAGGAGCACGGCCCAAGGGGCGGCGACGAGATCAACATCATCGAGAAAGGCCGCAACTACGGATGGCCCCTTGTGAGCTACGGGGTCAACTACAACGGCACGGCAGTCGGGAACGGCAAGGCGACAATGGAAGGCGTCACCGATCCGCTCTGGCATTGGACGCCGTCGATCGCGCCGTCCGGCATGGCCTTCTACACCGGTGACCTGATTCCCGCCTGGAAAGGTAGCCTGTTTAACGGCGCGCTGAAATTCGAGCTGTTGTCGCGTCTCGAACTCAAGAGCGACAAAGTCGTGAAGGAAGAGCGCCTCTTGCAGAATTTGCATGAACGCATCCGCGATGTGCGGCAAGGGCCCGACGGCGCGCTCTATCTGCTGACCGACAATTCATCGGGACGCATCCTGCGCCTCGCGCCGGCGCGATAGCTCACGACCGCGGGGCCCAGCTGATAAAGTTCCCATTAAGAAACGACGCGTCCTTGTAACGCAGACGCCAATACCCGCTTAGCCAGTCTGTCACCGTGCCGTCACAGCGTTGCGCTAGTAACACGCTGCTTCTGTCTGTTGTCGCGTACAGCGTTGCCCCTCCTGCGGTCCCGTCGGCTGACCCTGCTCTCCGGGACCGCAAATTTTTGCTGCCAAAGCTTCCCGGGCGCGAATCTAACAACTTATACTAGATACCGCGGCAGCAAGGTCGCCTGCGCGCGACTCTGCGTTCGCATCGGCGGGAGCGATACAAATGCGCAGCAAGGGGCTAGGTTTTTTCGCGGCGCTGCTGATCGCCGGCACAACTTCGGCAATCGCGCAAAACCAGCCGAGAGGCCAACCGCAGCCGCCTCCCGCCAAAGCCGGCCCCTACAAGGTGGTCGCGATCACGCCGCCGCAGGCGATAAACGATCCGGCTTTCGAGGCACTTCGCAGGCAGATGGGCGAAGCGGCACAGCGCAAGGACCGCGCCGGACTTGCTAAGCTCGTTGTCGGTCAGGGATTCTTCTGGGTGCGCGAAACCGGCGACCGCGCCGACAAACGCAGGTCCGGCGTCGACAATCTCGTAGCGGCGCTCGGCTTGAATAATAAGGACGGCGCCGGCTGGGACATGCTTGCAAGTTTCGCCGACGATCCGACCGGCTCCCCCTCGCCTGAACACAAAGGCGCGCTCTGCGCGCCCGCCGACCCGAGTTTCGACGGCAAAGCGTTCAACGACCTGATGCAAACCACCAAGACCGACGTAAGCGAGTGGGGATATCCGGTCTCTGCCGATGTCGAAGTACGTGCGGCACCGCAAGCCAATGCGCCAGTCGTCGAAAAGCTTTCGCTAGCCTTTGTGCGAGTCATGCCGGAAGGCGGCCCCAACGTCCCGACCTTTTTGCGCGTCGTCACACCGGCGGGCAAAATCGGCTATGTTTCTGCGGACTCGGTCGCGCCGGTCGGCAACGACCAGATCTGCTACGTCAAGGACGCGACCGGCTGGAAAATTGGCGGCTATGTTGGCGGCGGAGATTCACAGTAGCCGCACTTACCCGTAACGCAATTTCATCACCAGAATCGGCGCCATCAGCGTGAGCGTCACTGCGTTGGAGCCGATCAGTGGCCAATCATCGATGGCAAGTCCGTAGACGAGCCAAAGCATGACGCCGAGAGTGAACGCGCCCGTCGCCGGCAGCGACAGTGCCCGCGTCTCCTTTTCGCGAATGACTTTGAGGGCTTGTGGCAACCAGCACACCGTGGTGAGCATGGCTCCTGCTGCGCCGACAAGATCAACGAGTGAGGCAAACGTCATGCGCTTGCCATACGACTGATTCGGCTACTCCATGTGACAGTCTCGTCTTTGCTTGTCTTTGCGGCCGACCGC
>DAHUXA010000271.1 GCA_027307405.1 Hyphomicrobiales bacterium
ATGTCGAGCGAATGATTTAGCATTGTTATCATTGATATCATTATTCATGACATTTTGCAATGATCTGCGCGCTGCTAGATTGGTCTCCATTCAAAGGAGGTTGCCAATGCCACTGATCACGATCACCACCGCAAGCCCGGGCCGGCAGATTCCCACAAAGGCCCGCATAGCGGCCGAAATCAGCCGGTTGTCATCAAGTCTGCTTCACAAAGACCCGAAGGTAACCGCTGTCATTGTCACCAGCGTGGATTCAGAAGACTGGTTCTGCGGCGGGCGCTCGCTCGCCGACGCCGGCCTGGCGAGCTTCTGGCTCGACATTCACATCGTTGACGGCAGCAATACCAAGGACGAGAAAGCGGCCTTCATCGCGGCGACGTTCGAGGCGATGGGTAAGATTCTCGGGCCGCTGCATGAGGAAAGCTATGTGCACGTCCACGACGTGCGGGACGATGCTTACGGATATGGCGGTCTGACGCAGGGCCAACGCTATATCGCACGCAAGCTTTCGGCGCCGGTCGCTACGGCGGCCTGAACCGGCGGCCCCGAATAGCATTCGTGTCGCAGGTAAGCAGATGAGCGCGCTCTCCAAGGAAACCGCGCTCTAGCGCGTTTGTCTGCTTTGGGCACATAGCGGACGTGCGTCAGAGCAATGTCTGCTTTTGACCTAAAGCAAAATGGAGATTGAGGACATGCCATTGGTAAGAATCGACTTGAACAAGAATGCACCAGCCGAGCGTATCCGTATCGCAAGCGAGGCGGTTTACAAGGCCATGATCGAGGTCGCCAATGTCCCAGTACACGACAAGTTTCAGGTGGTGACCAGGCACGAGCCGGATGAGATCATCTACCCGCAAGAGGGCTACTTGGGAATGCAGTACTCACCCGACCTCATCATCATTCAAGTCACGTGGGTTGGTGGCAGATCCGTCGACGTGAAGAAAAGGTTTTTCCGCAACATCGCAGACGAAATCAACGATCGAGCGCAAGTGAGAAAGGAAGACGTCTGGATCAGTCTCGTGGATTCGGACCGCGAAGATTGGTCTTTCGGCAACGGAGAAATGCAATATGCGCCGAAGTGAGTGCCGGCTTGCTGCGCGCTTTGGCAATTGTCCGTTATTGGGGGCACGGCGGACGTCGCGCTGAGTTGTCCCGATGTCCGCTATTGGCCCAAAGCAGAAATGAGCTAGTGCACTGCAAATGTCCGCTTTCGGGGGTAAAGCGGACATGACTTTTTGCGGTGCGAATGTCCGCTAATGACCCAAAGCGGACATTGGCTGACCGCACGTCTGACCTTCCAGTGTGCTAGTTTGAGCCGGTACGATTGCCTTTCCCCGAGCGTGGGCAGACATGAGGCGGCGTGAGTTCATCAAACTTGTCGGCGGCGCGGCGGCTGGTTGGCCGCTCGTTGCTCGCGCACAGCAGTCTGAGCGGGTACGGCGCATCGGCGTGCTGATGGCAGCTGACCCGAGTCAGCAGTCTTACGTGACAGCATTCCGGGGTGCGCTCACAAAGCTCGGGTGGGCAGAAGGCAGCAATCTCCGGACCGAAGTTCGCTGGGGTGCTGGTGATGCAGACAAGATTCGGTCGTTCGCAAAAGAATTAATCGATCTGCGGCCCGACGCGATCGTGGGTCAGAGCACTCCCGTAGTTGCCGCTCTTGCTCGAGAGACGCAAACAATTCCCATCGTGTTCGTGAATGTAGCGGACCCAATAGGCAGCGGCTTCGTCGTAAGCCTCACGCGTCCGGGCGGCAATTTGACCGGGTTCACGACTGATAATCCTGGATTTGGAGGTAAATGGGTTCAGTTATTGAAGGAAATTGCTCCGCAGACGGTGCGCGTGGCGCTAATGTTCAATCCGACGACCGCCGTGCCGCTCAAGTTCTACATGCCATCCGTTCAGGCCGCCGCATCGACCGCAGGCGTTGAGGTGAAAGCGACACCTATTCACGCCAAGGATGAGATTGAAGGCGTTATCGCGGCGCAAGCGCGCGATCCGGGTAGCGGCCTCATTGTGATGCCCGACCCCTTCAACGCGGCAAATGGCGAACAAATCACTTTGCTGGCTGCTCGCTACCGTGTACCGGCGATATATTATCGGCGCGAATACGCCGAGACTGGTGGTCTGATTGCTTATGCTAGCGATTTCGCCGAACAGTTTCCCCAAGCGGCGGCGTATGTCGACCGCATTCTCAAAGGTGCCAAGCCTGCCGACCTTCCCGTGCAAGCGCCAACCAAGTTCGATCTGATCATCAACCTCAAAACCGCCAAGGCGCTCGGTCTTGACGTGCCATTCGGCATGCAGCAACGCGCCGACGCACTAATTGAATGAAGAGCGCTATGTCCGCTTTTGGCCCATAGCGGACATCCCCAGTTGCAGTTGCATCGCACATGTCCGCTTTCGGGGGTAAAGCGGACATGCCGTTTTGCGCTGCGAAATGTCCGCTTATGACCCAACTGCGACATTGTCTGTGCACTGCATCAACGGCTTTGATGCCGGTTTCGGGCGTAAAGCGGGCATCACGTCGTTAATTCCGGGATTTCCATAGCACTCAGTTGCAACCGGGAGCGCTGCAGCATCAGTAGGAACGCATTAAGCCGCGCTGGATATTTGACCGCGTAGCCGGGCGCGCCGCAATTCAAGGCGCGTGCGCACGAGATCGAGATGGGATTCTATCGAAAAATACAAGTCCGAGTGTTGCATTGGCACTCCCAGCAAATGGATCGCACGATCCACGCTTTCAAGCTCGGCTTCGAGTGCTGCAAACTCTGAGGAGGAAGCGCCTTTTTGCAAGCTAGCTTCGATGACCCTGAGACGGCGATACAAAGATCCTAAGCGATATGCCACGAACCCTCGGTAAAGTTTTGGCGCAAAGCTAAACAGCGGAAGGGCAATCGCTATGACAGCCGTGAGCACTGCAATCGATCTTTGTGCGTAGTGGGTTACCCAGAAAGGAAAATATCGGTGCAGAAACGAAGGACCATTTTTGTAGAAATCGACAGCAGTCCCAGCCATTGGAAATTCAGGATCGGTGTGAGTGGGGAAATCACCGGCCTTTTGGAAAAGTCCCGCTTCGCCATGCGCTTCCAACATTGTTTGC
>DAHUXA010000272.1 GCA_027307405.1 Hyphomicrobiales bacterium
CTCGGGAGTGGCCTGCTGCGGGCTGCGGATCCACGGCACCCCGTCGATCATCAGGCCGACCGGGTGGCTCATGAACGTGATATTTGGCCGAGGTCAGCCCAGCGAGAAACAATGGCCGGCGCGACTACTCGCGCAGACAAACAACGTGCCTAGACACGCGCCTACCGCACCCTGACCGTTATCGTTTTCGACATTACTGGCGGGGCATGCGGAATATGCGACCAATCGGCAAATACAAGCTGCAATGTGTGCTTCCCTTTCGGCAGCGTGACCATGGTCTCGGTCTGCCCCGCACCGAAGTGCTTGTGCGCGTCGTCGGCCGGGATCGCACTTTTCATCTGTTCAGCCGTCAGGCTGGTGTCGATCAGCAAATGATGGTGGCCGGTGTTCGGTTTTTCCACGCCGGCGGGCGCTACTCCCATATCAGTCAGACCAAATTGCACCAGAAATGGACTCTTCACTTTGGCGCCGTCGTTCAAATTGATGATGTAAACTTTCGCTCCCGGCGGTGACGGCGTCTGCGCTACAGCCGCGCTGGCGAGCGCCCACACGGTCATCAACGCAAGGGTTGCTTTCAAAACTGTCACGATGTCACTCCATCAGCATGGTTATTGACTTTCCAGGCAATTCTTAGCCGAACACTGAATAAATACCGAATCCGATGGTCGCGCTCACCACGGCCTCAATTGCTTTGAACTCAGTGCCGGTCAGCTGATCGCTAACGTATGGAAATAATATGTACCCCGCCGGTAACATGATCATCGCCACGAACGCGACGCACAACAATTTAGTCAAAATCCCATTGTCGAGCATGAAGGTGTCCCCTCCCCATTTCTTTTCATTGTGTCATGACAGGTCTGATGGGGCAATCTCAGGCTTTGAGGGAATCATCGATTGGAACGCGGTAGCCATTGGCGAGCCGGTTAGTCTCGTTCGCCATCCCGACTACAGCCATCAGCTCGCCGAACATGGCCTCCGTCATACCGGCCTTGCGGGCTGCCGCGGTGTGGGTGGCAATGCAGTAAGCACAGCCATTGGTCACCGACACCGCGACATAGACCATCTCCTTGGTCAGCGGATCCAGTGTCCCCGCAGCCATGACTTCCTTCACACTTTCCCATGTCCGCTTGAGCGTTGCCGGGTCGCGCGCGAGATATTTCCAGAAATTATTCACGTCCGGCACGTTGCGGGTTTTCTTGATGTCGTCGAAAACAGCACGCACCTGTGGTGAAGCATCGGCATATTCGATTGGCGGCGGCGTTGTCATGCGAAGCTCCTTGGATACGCGAGAAGCGTTGCCCGCAATATTGTCATTGCCGGGCCTCACCGGGCAATCCATGATGACCTGTAGCGGGAGCAAATGACTTGCGCGGCCGGAGACAATTCATGCCGAAAACACCGGGCTACTTCTCAGGAAAAACCATCATCATCACCGGCGCGGCGAGCGGGATTGGTCGGGCCACCGCACTGATTTTCGCACGCGAGAAAGCCAATGTCGTGTGTGCTGACATCGATGAGGATGGGGTCGAGAAGACGGCCGAGAAAATCAATGCGATCGGCAGTCAGGCGCTGGCGCTGGCCATCGACGTAACCAAGAGAGCGGCAGTGGAAGACATGGTCCAACTTGCCGTCGATGGTTTCGGCAGCGTGCAATTCCTGTTCAACTCTGCGGGAGCCGCAATAAGACGCGCCAAATTTCTCGAGATCGACGATGATCTGTTCGACAGGACGTTTGACCTTAACGTCAAAGGCACCCTGTACCCGATGCAGGCGGTGCTGCCACACATGCTTGCCAACAAATTCGGCGTGATCGTCAATATGGGCAGCATGTCGCACCGGCGCGGCGGACCTGGCTCCTCGGTGCACTATGCAGCGGCGAAAGGGGCTGTGGTGACCATGACGATGGGCGTGGCGCGCGAATTCGCCACGCAAGGCATCCGCGCGCTGTCGATTTCACCAGGACCGGTGAAGACCCCATTTCAGGCGGCCGCCAGCAGCTCGCCGGAGCTGGTGCAGCGCTTTCTCGAAGACGTGCCGATGAAACGCTTCGCAGAGCCGGAAGAAATCGGCGAACTGGTATTGTTCATGTGCTCGGACGCTTGCGAATTTATGACTGCAGATACGGTCTATGTGAATGGTGGCGGCGGCTGGCGCTGATCAGCTTGTCGCAATCCAGATACCGGCGACAACCGCGGCCAGGCCAACGATCAGGTTGAGCCCAATGCCCTCGCCGATCGCGAACGCCCCAACGATGGAAGCAAACACCGGATTGACCGTGATGGTGACTGCGGTCTTCGTCGGGCTTGTGCGCGAAAGCGCGAAGACCCAGAGGATGAATGCGGCGGCGCTGCCAATCACGCCGAGATAGGCGATCGCCAGCCATTGCGGCGGATCGAAATGCGCAGCGGCATCGAAGCCGTGAATCACCAACGCCCACACAAGCAGACCGAGTGCTGCCGCGCCCATGCCGGCGGTCAGAAATGCGAGTGGATCGGAGCGCGCAATAATCGGCCGCGACCAGACATTATAAAACGACATACACAATGCGGCGGTGAACATGACCAATTCGCCTCGCCAGGCATCTGCCGGTGCATCGGCCAGGCCAAGCATCAGCGCGATAAACACGCCGGTCATCGCCACGAGCACGCCGACGCTTTTTCGAACCGTAAGCTTCTCAACGCCGAGCGCTGCGCCGACCAGCATGGTTGTCAAAGGCATAGTTGAAAGGGTCAGCGCGCCGCGCGCGGCCGTGGTGTAGCTGTAGGCGAGATTGAACAGCACCGAAAACGCGAAAAAAAATAGGATGCCAAGCAGCGCTACCGCGATCCAGTCGCGCCCGCGTGGCCACCGGCTTTTCACGGCGAGCGCAATCGGGAGCAGGATCAAGAAGCCGGTGCCGAAACGGAAGACGCCGAGCGTCACCGGATCCGTGGCATGGATCACAAAACGCGTGGCACCACCGGCCACCCCGCCGATCGCGCTCGAAACAATCGCAGCAAGAACGCCGGCCTGATCGCGGGTCATGGCTATTCTGTCGGAAATTAACGATGTCGCGAAGATACCTACCACGGCCAA
>DAHUXA010000273.1 GCA_027307405.1 Hyphomicrobiales bacterium
CTCGAGCCGGTCGATCAGTCGTGCAACGGTGATCGGCTCGACTTCGCAAATCGCCGCCATTTCGTTCTGCGACATGCCGGGCTGGCGGGCGAGACGCGAAAGAATGACCCACTGCGCGCGCGTCATCGCATGCGTCTGGCGCGCCTTTTGGTCGAATCGCGTGCGCAGCGTTCGGGCCACGTCGTGGAGAATGATCAAAAGGTCACGGTCGAATGACTGCATGTATGACGTCCCTAAGCCCTGATAATATAAGGCGCCTTATATTATCCTGCAAGATATTAAGCTGGCTTTACCGACGCTAAAATGCAGGCTGGCCCTAGGTTTTCCCAATAAGCGAGACCATGCGCCGGGTTCCGATCCGGTGGGACTACCCTTTGCGAGCAGACGTCTGCCGGCCTAGGTGAGTTCCTGAGGGCGGCCACTACCCAAAAAAGAATGGGGGCGGAATCCCGCCCCCATTTCACCTCTATCGAGTGGACTTCACATGCCCGAACCCTGGATCTGTTTCCAGCTGTTCTGGATTGCCTGAACCGCGTTATCGGGTAGCGGCACATAGACGAGACTCTTCGCCATATCGTCGCCGTTGGCATAGGCCCATTTGAAAAACTTGAGCGTCTCTGCCGATGCGGCGGGATCAGACGGCTGCTTGTACATGATGATGTAGGTCGTGGCCGTGATCGGCCAGGAATCCGCGCCGGGTTCGTCGACCAAGATTATGTAGAAGTTGTTTTGTGCCGCGGCGGTCCAATCGGCGTGCGAAGCGGCAGCGCCGAAGCTGGCGAGCGTCGGTTCGACGGTCTTGCCGTCCTTGTTGATCATCCGCGCGTATTTGAGATGGTTTTGCAGCGCATAGGCATATTCGACGTAGCCGATTGCGCCGGATGTCTGGGCGACATTTCCGGCGACGCCTTCATTGCCCTTGGCGCCGATGCCTGTCGGCCAATCGACCGACGTTGCCGCGCCAACCGAGCTCTTCCAATCGTTACTGACGCGCGAGAGGAATGTGGCGAACACGAAGGTGGTCCCCGATCCATCGGAGCGGTGAACCACTGCTATCGCCTGATCCGGCAGATTCAAAGATGGATTCAGTTTCTTGATCGCCGGATCATCCCAGGTCTTGATATCCCCGAGGAAGATCTTAGCAAGGGTCGGACCATCGATGGTCAGATCGCCTGGCTTCACGCCGTCAAGATTGACGACCGGCACAATGCCACCCATCACCATCGGAAACTGAGCGAGGCCTGCTGCGTCGAGTTCCTTGCCCGGCAATGGCGCATCGCTGGCCCCGAAAGTTACGGTTTTGGCTTTGATCTGCTTGATGCCGCCACCTGAGCCGATCGACTGGTAGTTCAGTCCGTTGCCGGTGACTTTTTTGTACTCATCGGCCCATTTGGCATAGATCGGATAAGGGAAGGTTGCGCCGGCACCAGAAATGTCGGCGGCCTTGGCCGGAACGAACGCGGCGGCAGCGATAACACCAATGGCTGCCAGTGCGGTCCAGTATTTCAAGGGTTCTCTCCATGTTGGCGGCCAAAGACATGCGCGGGCCACAAAGACCCACCGCTCCTGTCCTCGCGCCCAATGACTCGGGCGGCCGCTGTTGATCTAAAAAAGGCTCTCCACGACGGCTTCGGACATTTTTTGTTCTGCTTTAGCGTGGGGAAATCCGAAGTCGGGGTCAGCCATAGGCGTCGCATGTCACCGTTCTATAAAGCTTTGGTGACAGCCACATGACAATTTAAGCCTATGAATTTGATGATGAATCGTCTGATGGAGGGGAATCGTCGGTGCGCAACGGCAGATGCATTACGAAGGCGGCACCAGCGCCAGGCGTGCTCTCGACGGTAAGCCGGCCGCCGTGCCGGTTGAGCACGTGTTTGACCAACGCAAGCCCCAATCCAGTTCCGCCCTGAGCGCGGCTGTCAGACACGTCGACACGATAAAAGCGTTCGGTGAGCCGCGGCAGATGTTCGGGGGCGATCCCCGGACCATAGTCGCGTACTGCCACGCGCGCTTCCGGCGTGCCGCCGCGAGTGTGGCCGCACGCTAATGTGACGTCGACTCGCTTGCCAGCGGCCCCATATTTCAGCGCATTTTCGACCAGATTTTCGAGCGCGCGGATCAACTCGTCGCGGTCGCCGAGTACCATCACAGCTTCCGGCGGCGACATCACTTTGATCTCGACGCCGCGGTCGCGTGCAAGCGTCTGCAGGCCGTCGACGACCTGACGCACAATCGGCGCAAGGTCCACCGGTGTATTCGGTTGCAAATGGGCGTTGAGCTCTATGCGCGAGAGCGACAGTAGATCGTCGATGAGGCGAGCCATACGCGTCGCCTGCCCCTGCATGATGCCGAGGAATTTTTCGCGTGCAACCGCGTCGTCTTTCGCAGGACCTTGCAGTGTCTCGACGAATCCAAGCAACGCTGCAAGCGGCGTACGCAATTCATGGCTGGCATTGGCGATGAAGTCGGCACGCATCTCCTCCACCCGCCGCAGCGGCGTCAGATCGTTGAAGGTCATCACCAAGAGATCAACGGGAGCGTCGCTGCCGGTCGCGAGTCTGATCGGCATGACGAAAGCTTCGAACCAGCGGTCCAGAGGTACGCGTTCGAAGAACTCCACCCGTTGTGGCTCGCGACGCTTGGCCGCTCGACGGATGGCATCGACCAGTTCCGGCATGCGCAATGCGATCAGTGCGGATTCACCGCGCCGCAAGGCCGGCGTGATACCTGATGCCGCCTCGTTGAACGCAATCACCTGACCTTCGCGGTCGAGCACAATCGCAGCGCCCGGCAGACCGGCAATGAACTGCTCGATCAACAAAACCTGCGGTCCGGCAAGCGTCCGGTTGGCTATGGCCCCAACGCCGGCAGCGCTGACAACAGTCGTTTGGCCGATCAATGCTTGCCACGCGCCGCGCAATCGAGCCCCCAGGCCTGTGGCGGCAGGAAAATTGCGGCGGTCATCGTTTATCGCCATGGGTCAGTCGGCGTCGGTTTTTTCAGCCTCGATCTCGCTGCGGATCGGCGCCGTCACCGATGTTATCGACTTCGGTTCGATATTTCGCC
>DAHUXA010000274.1 GCA_027307405.1 Hyphomicrobiales bacterium
GACTCATCGCGTTGCCGGACCCATTCAACACGATAAATCGTGAGAGGATCGTTGCGCTTGCGGCCCGCGGACATGTGCGTTGCAATTAGGGATGTCCGCTAAGTGCCATAGCGGACATCGCAGGTATTCATTCAATCGGGGGAGTCGGCCGCGTCCGGTGTCCAACATTGACAATGACCCCAATAAGGCGTGTGGTCCAAGCACGGTCAAGCGCATTGCTTGCCTTAGAGCTGCCCCAAAAACGGCGACGCGCCGAAGTCCTCGCTTCTATAGTTGGCAGCACTGGTGCCATCGGCAGGCACAACAAAACTCCAAATTGTTTGGGTTTGGCGCGGGTGCCATCAGAGCACGCGGAGATGCATCGATGACGGTACCACGGGAAATTCCAAATTAGCGTTGCGGAAAAACACGCGCCTAATCATAAAGAGGGAATTATGCGGACCTGGATGATCCTTGTTCTCGCCGGTGCAGCGATGGCGGGCGGTGCCGGTTTGCCCGCCAGTGCCCAAGACCAGCAAGCCCTGGTTGCGCGCGGGGCGTATCTAGTCAACGGCCCCGCCGCCTGCGGCAATTGTCATACGCAGAAAAATCCGGATCTATCGCCGCGGAACGACATGTTCCTCGCGGGCGGTGAAAGATTCGACACCCCCGTCTTCACAGCCTACTCGCGGAACCTCACGCCAGACAAGGACAGCGGTATCGGCATTTGGACGGACCAGCAGATCATACGCGCCATGCGCGAAGGCGTGACGAAGGAAGGCGAAACGCTCGGTCCGCCGATGCCCGTTCCGACCTACCACAACATGTCGGATGACGATGCCACGGCGATCGTCGCCTATCTGCGCACGATCAGACCTATCCACAATGAGGTGCCGGAATCGAAATACAAGATCCCACTGCGGCCCATGAATAATGCGAAGGGCCTTCCCGCGCCGCCCAAGAGCGACAAGGTTGCCTATGGCGGCTATATCGTGAACGCTATTGCGCACTGCTTCGAGTGCCACACCACACCGAATGAGCGCGGCGAGCCCGACTTCGCAAGCCATCTCGGAGCTGGTGGCTTTCCGCTGCCGGTATGGCCCGTATTGTCAGCTAAGCCTGGGACGATCATCTATTCGCTGAACATTACGCCCGACAAGGAAACCGGCATCGGCACCTGGAGCGACGATCAGATCAAGCGCGTGATCACCGAAGGCATTGACAAGGATGGCAAGCAGCTCTTTCCGCTCATGCCGTTCGCCTATTTCAAAAAAATGACGCCTGAGGATCTCGACGCCATTGTGGCCTATCTGCACACGATCAACCCGGTCAGGAACAAGACCGAGCCGAACCCCACACTACAATCACTATTAAAATAACATTCCCACCGGAGAACCGATGCTAACCCGAAGGAAATTGGTGGCCGGGGGCGTCATCCTCGGGGGGGCTGTTTTGGCTGGCGCCCTGAACTGGCGGCGTGCATATAACCGCAAGCTCGGACCGCCGCTGAAATTGATTCCCGGCAAGACACAGCCGCTGCAGCTGACGGTCGCGGAGCGTCCGACCGCGCTCCCCTGCTTCGGCGGGCACACCTTACCGATGTGGAGCTTTGCCGACGGCACGTGGCCGCCGGTGATTCGCCTCAGGCTCGGCGAACGGCTCAACGTGATGCTGGAAAACCGGCTACCTCGGGCGGATGAATATACGTCGATCCATTGGCATGGTTTGCGCCTTCCGAACAATCAGGACGGCGTGCCCTATCTCGTGCAGAAGCCAGTCCTGCCCGGCGAGAAATTCCACTATAATTTCATGCCGCCCGACACCGGCACCTTCTTCTTTCATACCCACTGCAACACCGCGGAACAGCTTGGCCGCGGCCTGCAGGGCGTTGTCATCATCGATGGCGACATTACTGAGCCCTATGACACCGACATCGTCCTGTTCATCCGCGACTGGCAAGTCGATCTCGCGACCGGGCAATGGAATCCCTTCGTCACGCTGCGGGGCGCGGGGCGGGCCGGCACCTACGGGCCCGTGCGCAGCGTCAACGGCGCGGTCAATCCCGAATTTAAGCTGCCCGCCTCGGGCGACTGTCGCCTGCGGCTGATCAACGGCGATCCGACCCGTGTCATGAAAATCTCCATTGAAGACGGCGAGGCGGCGATCCTCGCCATCGACGGGTTTGCCGTGCAGCCGCTGCCCTTCTCGGATTGGTCACTGGGACCGGCGATGCGGATCGACCTCGTGCTGCGCGCCCCAGAGACGGGGAAGATCGCCCGGCTTATCGACCAGTCGATGTCCGGTCGCGTCGAACTTGCTCATTTCACCAGCATTGGCGAGCCGCTCTCGACCTCCGACTTCGATCCGGCGCCGCTCCACGCCGTGCGGATTTCCGAGCCCGATCTCGACACCGCAACCCACCTCGATTTCACCTTCGAGCGAACCGACGAGGGTCAGATACTTGCCGCCCTGGCGGACGACGGCCTCGGAGGCGCTCTCGGCGCGCTCTGCGTCAGTTCGCACGGCTTCTGGGCAATCAACGATCGCAGGTGGCCAGATCACGACCATGCGCAACTGCCGCCGCCGCTCGCGTTACTCGATCGCGGGCAGTCCTATGTCTTCACCCTGAGGAATAAATCGCCCTTCACCCACCCTATCCATATTCATGGCCACACCTTCAAGCTGATCAGCTCAGACAAGCTGACCCGACCCGAGCATCATACCGATACGCTGCTGCTTTTGCCCGACGAGACGGCCGAGGTCGCCTTTGTCGCCGATAATCCCGGCAACTGGATGTTTCATTGTCACATCGTCGAGCATCAGGAGAACGGGATGATGGGCTATCTCCGCGTGGCTTGAGGCGGGTTGGACCGGTAAAAAACCAGCAGTTCCGTAACAGCATACAGATGAATTGCACCATGCGCGGCCGTTGTTGCGGCAGGCCGATGTCCGCTTTGGGTCATCAGCGGACATTTTGCGATGCGGAAGCCGTGTCCGCTTTACCCTCAATAGCGGACATTGATTGCCGGCTCAGAAATGTCCGCTAAGTGCCAGAAGCAGACAAAGGTTCGCGATTACCC
>DAHUXA010000275.1 GCA_027307405.1 Hyphomicrobiales bacterium
CAATGAAGAAAATACGCTCGTCGCATTCATCCGCAACGTCGATTTGAAGCGGTGCGTCGCCCTTGCGCTGGCCCGCCGGACGATACTGTAAGCCGACATACGGCGGCGGATGGCCGGTGAGCTCTACCGCTTCGGCAGTCATGTGCTCTAGCGCCGTGCCCATGCGATTTTCGAGATCAGGTATTTTGGCTTCCCGCAACAGCGTATAGACGCGCTCAAACAGGGCACGCGCGGCTATGCCCCGTGGCGGCACAGCGTAGAGGTCGGGAGAAATCCTATAAAGCGGGAAATAAGGGCTGTTGCGCTTCGCGGTATCGACCGGTGTCGCGTAGCCTTTGTTCAGCCGATCGAGCGGGATCGTAAGCGCATCAAACAACCTGGTTGCCCGGTCTGACGTCAGCACGGCGCCAGCATGTTCGGCGGGATGGGTGATTGTAAGCGCCGTCGATTGTGACTTTGCGATGAGCGACGAGCCAAGCGCGTCCCATTCCTCACGCGTGGCCTGCGGGAAGACGCAACCAGTGGCCGCGAGATGCCGGAGCCACGACGAGAAAACGCCGCCCGCCACTGTCGGCTGCCACTGCTGAAAGGCGAACAGCTCGTCATATACGACGCGGTCGGAAATGCCTTGGTGGAAATTGCTGGCCCCGAGGTTCATGCCGTCGAAGGTGCTATAGGCCTCGACGTCGAAGACAGCCGCCATGTCGCGCGCAAGTTCGGCGAGCTCCGCAATGTCCCTAACAGGGCTTTTGGAGGCGGGCGCGGCATCGAAGTGCTTCCATGCAATATTGTAAAGAAAATGCCACGGGATGCTGGGCTCGCGCGGTTGCGGAATCTGGCTCACTGTCCGTCCATAAAGTAGCGAGCCTTGATAGACGCGCTTGTTAGTTTCAAACCATTTCAGGATCGCATCGATCACCGACCGGCCACCGAGCTGCCGGATACGACGTTCGATGTCTCCGCAAATCGCGGTGAGATTGGTGGCGTCGACACCAACGCCGTGAGCAGTCAGAACGATATCGAACCCGCGCTTTTCCAGGCGACGGCATGCTTCTCCGACCGCGCGCGGCCGCGACGCATGATCCAGTGTGTGGTGGTCATAGTCGGAAAAGTGCCGGACGCGATGTATCGCGGCGATTGCCTCGTCCCACGCCGCTTCGTCCTCGAAGCCGGCAACAATCTTGATATCGCGATCGCCCTGCAGGATGTCGCATATTTCGCAAAGCACCGCATACTGCTCGGCACTGGCACGTTCCAGCACGGCTGCAATGCAGGTGGGCCTTCTTAAGAAGAAGGGCGCCTCGACCGAAAGGCCGCTGGACCGCGCCAGTATCGTTCGGACGCTTGCACGGATACGGTCGATCTCGGCGTTGCGCGACCATGCCGCATCACCGGGCGACGGGCCCGGCAAGGGCTCGGTCGAGACTGGCTCCTTCCAGCCGGACAGACCGAGGTAGCGATCGAGGCTTTTTGCATCGAGTTGGCTAATCGTCATGGCGGCAAAGATATGGTGCGCGTCACGCTCGAATGACAGGGTAGCCCGCCTTCACCGCGGATCCGCACAATTGTTCAAGACCCTCGCGATCCCTCCGAAGATTTCGCGAGGGCTGACAAAACGCAAATTCGCGAGCGATTGATCCCGGCAGCGTGGCGGAGAGCGAGGGATTCGAACAACGTGCAGCAGCGGTTGCCCCCATGGGCCTTTGAGCCCGGGGCTCAAAGGCTAGTGCAAACTTTGTGTTCGTCACTGGCTGCCTACCGGTTACGCCACCCCTATCACCGCCCTTTCCGTCGTGCGCCCTTCGGCCATTTCCCTTGCCAGCTCACAATATATTCCTCGAGCTTCTCGTCCGGCACGTCGGTCTCGCTCGCCGCAACGCGTCCGCGCACCGAGACGCCCGCCGTGTGCACGGTCTCAGGATCGCCGGAGACAAGCGGGTGCCACCAGGCGAGATCCTTGCCTTCCGCCACGAGTCGATAGCCGCAGGTCGGCGGCAGCCATTTCAGGCGCCGCACATTGCGCGGGGTGAGCCGCACGCAATCCCTCACCTTGGCCTGGCGGTGGGCATAGTCGCTGCAACGGCAGCTCTTGCAGTCGAGCAGCTTGCAGCTGACGTCGGTGAAGACGGTCGCATCAGTATCCTCGTCGATCAGCTTGTTCAGGCAGCAGCGGCCGCAGCCGTCGCACAGGCTCTCCCACTCGCGCGACGTCATTTCGGACATTGCCTTGCGGCGCCAGAACGGGGCTTGCGGGTCGGGCATCGGTTGAGAATCCTCGCGGGAACTTGTAGCGGCTGGAGTAGCCCTCGTCATTGGTTGCATGGCCTTCTTCAACCTCATCCAAAGGGCGAAGTGCTTCAACCTCCGCCTCAGGGGCAGGAATAAGTCGCGAAAGCTTGGGGAAAAGCCGAAGAAGCCGCCGGAAACTTGCCACTTCCGGGCCTCTTTTCACCACACTTTCCGTTCACCTTGGTTCCACACAGCCGGAACCCGGGCATTGGCCCTGCGTTGGCCGATCGGCTAAAATTCGCCATCGCCGGCGCCCCGCCGGCCTTCAATTCATGAGCGGTAGAGCTTGCGCGACCTTTTTCCCGAGGACTGGAAGCCCAACATCAAGCGGTTCCTGCTCGGGCTGGACGCGTGGGTGGATTTCAGCGTGTTCCGCAGCGCCTCGGGCCTGCGCGAAACCTACGAGCGCTTCTCCACCTTCATGGACCGCTTCCACGTCTCCGGCTGGCGGCGCTGGCTCAACGAGCTAGTCTCGGAAGGCGCCACGCTCGGCACCGTCGGCCTGGTGGTCATGCTGGCGCTGGCCGTCCCCGCCTTCCGCGAGACCGCGGACGACGACTGGCTGAAGAAGTCCGAGCTGGCGGTGACCTTCCTCGATCGCTACGGCAACGAGGTCGGCTCGCGCGGCATCAAGCATAATGACGCGATCCCGCTCGACCAGTTTCCCGATCACCTGATCAAGGCGGTGCTCTCCACCGAAGACCGGCGCTTCTACGAGCACTTCGGCATCGACCTTCCCGGCACCGCGCG
>DAHUXA010000276.1 GCA_027307405.1 Hyphomicrobiales bacterium
GCCTATCGCGGCACCGGCCCGGCACTCAATGACGTTATCGGCGGCCACGTGGATTTCTTTTGCGAGCAGGTTGTCAGTGTCCAGGGCGCTGTTCGCGGCGGCACGGTGAAAGCCTACGTCGTCTCCGGCAATGATCGCTCGCCCGCGCTCCCCGACGTTCCCTCCGCCAAGGAAGCCGGCGCCAAGGAATTTCAAATCAACATCTGGAGTGCGATCTTCGCACCGAAGGACACGCCAAAAGCCGTTGTCGACAAGCTCAGCGACGCGCTTAACAAGGCGCTCGACGATCCGGCTGTTGCCAAACGCCTGCTGGAGCTGGGCGGAACGGTGCCGCCAAAGGTCGAGCGCGGCCCCGCCTATCTCGCGAACCTGCTCAAAACCGATATCGCGCGATGGAATCCCGTCTTGAAGGCAGCTGCGGAGAAAACCAACTGATGCTTACGCGCGCCGACAGCGATGCCGAAAGGCAGATGCGTGAACGTGCGCGCGCGATCAGCAGGGCCGGCGGTCTGGAGCCGGCGCTGGCCAAAGGTCTGCCGAAGCTCGTCGAGTGCACGCTGTCGGAGGCGCTTGTGCTCGGCCTGCTCAGGCAAGGCGTGCGCAAATACTTTGCGATCTTCGGCCACGGATCAACCGATCTCGGCAACGTGCTGCGTATCTACGAAGAGGAAGGGGCGACCCGCACAATCAATTGCCGCAATGAGGTGGAGATGGCGCATGCCGCCACGGCCTTACGTTGGCAGTACGGCGAACTCTCCGCGGTCGTGACCTCGATTGGACCCGGCGCCATGCAGGCCTTTGCGGGTTCGCTGGCGGCCGCCTCGAATGGCGTTGGCGTCTATCACATCTATGGCGATGAGACGACTTTCGGCGAAGGCTACAACATGCAGCAAATCCCGAAGGAGGAGCAGGGGCTGTTTGGCCGGATGACGGCGATCATGGGCCAGTCCTATGTGCTGCATACGCCCGAAGGGTTACGTGATGCACTGCGTCGCGGCGCTCTGTGCGTGAACCATCCTTACCGCGCCGGGCCGTTCTATCTGCTCCTTCCGCTCAATACTCAGCCCGCGAAGCTGACCGTCAACCTTGCAGCATTGCCGGAGAGGCCAGAGCTGTCGAAGCTGGCGCCCGCCGACGGTAAGGCCATCGAGCAAGCTGCAGAAATGATCGCCAAGGCCACGAAAGTGGCGATCAAGGCTGGCGGGGGTGCGCGCGGCCATGATGCGGCGGTGCGGAGATTGGCAGAGGCAGCGGGTGCCGCGGTCGTGCTGTCGCCTGGCTCAACAGGCGTCTTGCAGGATGCGCACCCGCAGAACATGCATGTCGCCGGCTCGAAGGGTTCGATCAGCGGCAACTACGCCATGGCAGAAGCCGAGCTGCTGATCGTCATCGGCTCGCGCGCGGTATGTCAGGCGGATTGTTCGGGGATCGGCTACAGGAACGCGAAGGCTGTGATCAATATCAATGGCGATTTGGCCGACGCGCTGCATTACAACAGGACGCTGGCATTGATCGGCGATATTTCAGCTGTAGCCGACCGCCTTACCGCGGCGTTGGAAAAATCCCGTGCAGTTGTAAATAAGAACGCATGGCTGAAGACATGCGCAGAGAAAAAATCGGAATGGACCGCTTACAAGCATCAGCGCTTCGAATGTCCGCCGTTGCGTGACGACGCCTGGCAAAAGCCAGTCCTGCCGCAGCCGGCGGCGATCAAGATCGTTGCCGATTTCGCGAAGGAGATTGGCGCCGCAAAGTACTTCGACGCAGGGGATGTGCAGGCAAACGGCTTTCAAATCGTGGAGGATGATTGCACCGGCGATACCTTCACCGAATCCGGCGCCTCCTACATGGGCTTTGCGCCCAGTGCCTTGCTCGCATCGGCTTTGGCCGAAAAGCCTCGTTACGGCATTGCCTTCTGTGGCGATGGTTCGTTCATGATGAACCCGCAGATCCTCATTGATGCCGTCGAGCATGGCGTGCGCGGCATGATCGTCATCTTTGACAATCGTCGGATGGCGGCGATCACCGGCCTGCAGCTTGCGCAGTACAAGGCCGAATTCCGCACCAGTGACCGAGTTGCAGTCGACTACCAGAAGCTTGCGGCAGCAGTATCGGGCGTTATGGCGATATCTGCCGGTGACAGCGCCAATTCCCTGCGTGCTGCGTTGAAAACCGCAAGCGGTCATGACGGCCTTTCGGTCGTTCACGTGCCTGTCTATTGCGGCTCTGACGAGCTCGGTGGTCTCGGCGCCTGGGGCGAGTGGAACGTCGGCAATTGGTGCGAGGACGTGCAGTCGACCTGGATCAAGCAGGATCTCTAGCGGAACCGCGTTCACGCTGAAGCGGTTCCCTCTGCGGAGGTTTTCGTGAGTGAACCGTCGCCCATCAAATCGCTGAAATCGCTACGGGAGGCAGAAGAACAATGCACCCGTTGTCCGCTCTACAAGCACGCAACGCAGGCCGTACCAGGCGAGGGTCCGGCGCGCGCACGCATCATGATGGTGGGCGAACAGCCGGGGGACCAGGAAGACAAGCAGGGGAAGCCCTTTGTCGGGCCGGCGGGCGGCGTGCTCGCGAAAGCGCTCGAAGACGCCGGAATAGAACGTAATTCGGTCTTCGTCACTAACGCTGTGAAGCATTTCAAATTTGAGGCGCGCGGCAAGCGGCGTCTGCACAAACGCCCCAACGCCTACGAGATCGATCGCTGCCACTGGTGGCTCGACCTAGAACGCAGACTGGTCCGACCCGACATCGTCGTTGCGTTGGGAGCAACCGCGATCCGTAGTGTCTGCGGGCGGCCGCTCACAATTAATAAGGTTCGCGGACACATAATGTCACTGCCGGATGGCGGCCGCATGCTGGCGACCATCCATCCGTCGTATATCTTGCGTATTGAGGACGATGCTGACAAACGCGCGCAATACAAACGGTTTGTTGCTGACCTAAAAGTGTGTGCGAAAGCCCTTGCCGAAGCTGCCTGACGCAGTCGTGGGCCGGAGCCCGCGGCCTTGCGCAGCAAGGAACGCCT
>DAHUXA010000277.1 GCA_027307405.1 Hyphomicrobiales bacterium
GAGCGCAAGGGGATGACAAGGCTGGATTGAAGTCCTGCCGTAGACCAGAAAATGCGCAAGTAACAGAAGAGGGGCTGAGATTACGAACGATGGCAGGCCATGACTGTAAGACAGCGGATTGGTCAACAGGAACTGTAGTCAGTAATTTTCATCAGAAATACGGTTTCTTCGAAGCCCGGCTGAAGATTGCCGACATTGGCGGAATGAACAATGCGTTCTGGCTTACGACCCTATTTCCCGACCAGCATGAGATCGACGTAACGGAATATCGGCTACCTAGCTATGATCATATGAACCTTTGTAATTGGAACAAATCCCTGAAAAGTAATTGTCTCGGACTCCAGGTTAAGTTTGCGGACAACCTATCGGAGGAATTTCATGACTTCGGGGTATTATGGACTTCCAGTGAGTTGATTTTTGAAGTGGATGGAAATCCAGTCGGAGCATTTTTGACGCTGGACCCAATTGATGCTCCGGCAGAAATGCGGTTTTCCACTGCGCTCGCCGACTGGGCCGGAAAAGGCAGTTCCGGCAGTCCAGTGGGGCATGACATGATTGTGCAAAGCGTTCACGTATTTGCCCTTTGATCATTGTGCGAGCGCCTAAGCTTCGGGTTCCCCTCAGAAACCGCGAACTGCGTGCTGTCGCGACCACGATGGGCTGCTGTGACCTAAACGTCGAGCCGGACACGCCGGGGACGGCCCGGTCCGCGGCTTTCAATTAGCACGTGATAATCCAGTTTATCGGGCGCTGAGGTCCCTGCCCCGGCCTGAGATTCTTGCGCATGATAACGTCCTTTATCATACGCAAGATTGGTGGTAGAAGAGGGTATGGAGACCTCCGAACCAACCGCCCCGAACACCGCGCAGCTCGTCGCCGGTGGCTTCACACGCGCCGGCGTCTGGCGTGTCCATGAGACGGAGGGGTTTATCAGGTTCGAAGGCGATCGGCCGTTGCCAGCCGAGCCGGGTGTATACGCCTATGCGGTCACCGGCGTCGTTCGTTACGTCGGATCGGCGCAGCGCGGACTACGCCGACGGCTTCGCCATTATGAGATCGCCAAGACGCTCAGGACCGCACACCGCATCCGCCGGGAAATTCTCGCATTGCTTGCGGAAGACCGGGAGGTCGAGGTTTTCACGATCGTTCCCCCGCCAATGACGTTGAACGGCATCTTGCCCGTCGACGTTGTCGCGGGCCTCGAAGAGGGACTCATTCGATCGTGGCAGCCGATCTGGAATCGTCGCGGCATGGGCGGCAAGCTGTGACCGACCAGCTCCCCGTAATCGTCCGGCCCGGTACGCTCGCCACGCCGATGCCTGACACCCACCTGGTACCGGCGCTTATCGCCAACGCTGGCGACCAGGCCGGCTGGCGCTACGTCGAATTCTTCACCGCCAACATCAACAATGACCACACGCGCCGGGCCTATGCCCGTGCATGTCATGGGTTCTTCGGCTGGTGTGAGCACCGTGGCCTCACCCTCAGGGTTATTCGGCCGGTTCACGCCGCGGCCTGGGTGAAGGAGTTGCAGGAGAAGCACGGGGCGCCGGGTGTGAAACAGCAGCTCGCGGCTGTCCGCATGCTGTTCGATTGGCTTGTCATCGGCCAGGTCGTGCCGATGAACCCGGCCGCGGCGGTACGCGGACCGAAGCATGTCGTGAAGACCGGCAAGACGCCCGTGCTCGATGCCGCCGAGTGGCGCAGACTGATCAACAGCATCCCGACCGACACCGTGCGCGATCTGCGCGACCGGGCGCTGATAGCCACCCTCACCTATTCGTTCGCGCGCATCACGGCAGCGCTCAGGATGAAGGTGGAGGATCTCCGGCCACAGGGCGCTGGCTGGCAGATCCAGTTGCACGAGAAAGGCGGAAAGCAACACGCGATGCCGTGCCATCACGCGCTCGCTGAGGCGCTGCACACCTATATCGATGCTGCCGACATCAGCGAGGACCGCAAAGGTTTATTGTTCCGCACCAGCCCGCGCCACACCGCGACTGTGCTGACCGATCAGTCGATGACGCAGGCCGATGCGTGGCGCATGATCCGCCGGCGAGCCGTGGCGGCGGGCATCATGGCGCCGATCGGCAATCACACGTTCCGCGCCACCGGCATCACCGCCTATCTTTCCAACGGCGGCGCGCTCGAACACGCGCAGTCAATGGCCGCGCACGAAAGCCCACGGACCACCAAGCTCTACGACCGAACCAAGGAACGGCTGACGCAGGACGAAGTGGAGAGGATCAGGCTGTGAAACCGGCGCACACCGCGCCGCATTGCGCTACCACAACGAGTTCTACAAAATGAGCGTCCCGGAACTGAGCATATAGGGAACGTTGCGCCCATGGTACAGAGACTCCGAGCTGATGCTAGTCCCGAAAAGCATCTTTTTATATCTCTCATCACGAGAGATATCTCGATTGTCGCCGCTTTCCTCGACCTAATCGACAATTCGATCAATGCTGCGGTTCGACCGGCGGCGAGCCGGCTCCAAACTGCTCAGGATTATCTTACAGTTCAGCAAGACACCTCAATGCACCCGGCCGTCGACATCTCTCTGAAGATTGGCCCCAACCGCGTCGAGATCAAAGATACGGCACCCGGGATATCAGCTAAGACCGCGACAGAACACGTGTTCAAGTTCGGCCGAGCTGCAACAGAGGATCCTCATGTTGATGACCGTCTATCAGTTTACGGGATTGGCCTGAAGCGCGCCATTTTCAAGATTGGAAACAAGATCGCCATCAGCTCCGACCATATCGAAGGGGGCTTCGATCTCAAACTCGACGTTGCGGATTGGGCAACAAAAACGCAGCAGCCGTGGACCTTCGATCTCACGCCGCGGCCCCCCGCAAAGATCGACAAGTGCGGCACCATGATCACGATTGAAGAGCTGTATGACGACGTTTCGCACCGCCTGTCCGACGGAGTTTTCGAGAGCCAACTACGGGAAGCCATATCCAATACCTATGCATTCTACATGACGAGGTTTGTCAACATTTCCCTCTCAGGAACCCAACT
>DAHUXA010000278.1 GCA_027307405.1 Hyphomicrobiales bacterium
CATGACCGAGAGCAGGCGAAAGATGCGCCGATCTTCCGGCACATAGCCGATGCCGAGCCGCGCAACCTTATGTGGTGGCATGCTGGTGATGGCACTACCCTCAAGCTGCACCTTGCCCTGGCTCGGGTGCACAAGACCCATAATGGTCTTCAACGTCGTCGATTTGCCGACGCCATTGCGGCCAAGCAGCCCGACCACCTCGCCGGGACCGACCGTGAGCGAGACTCCGTGCAGGATGTGACTCTTGCCGTAAAAGGTGTGCACGTCCTCGACCAGGACGAGCGGCTGCGTGCTGGTGGTGGCGGCGCTCATGTCTTCAGATAGACCTCCAGCACCTTGGGGTTCTGCTGGATTTCATCAGGCGTGCCTTCCGCCAGGATCGAGCCGTAATGCAGCACGGTGATCCGGTCGGCAAGCTCCATCACCACCTGCATGTCGTGCTCGACCATGACCAGTGTCTTGCCGGTCGATACCCGCCGGATCAGTTCGACCGCGTTGTCGGTCTCGGTGTTGCTCATGCCGGCGGTCGGCTCGTCGAGACACAGCAATGTTGGTTCGGTTGCCAACGCGATGCCGATTTCGAGATTGCGTTGTTGCCCGTGCGAGAGATTGGCGGCCAGTTCGCCGGCACTAGCCAGCAGGCCGACCGACTCGAGCGCTGTTTCGGCTTTCTCGTTGATATCGGGAAATTCGCTGTGGTGTTTGACGATGTTCCAGGCGTGACGGCGCGACTGCGCTGCGATGCGCACGTTTTCCAGCGCCGTAGCGTTCGGCATGATGTTGGTGATCTGGTAAGAGCGCGCCATGCCCTTCTGCGAAATCATGTTGGGCGGCAGCCCGGTAATTTCTTCGCCATTAAACAAAATGCGCCCCCCGGTCGGCCGCAGCACGCCGGTAAGGCAATTGAAGAATGTGCTCTTGCCCGCCCCGTTCGGTCCAATGATGGCGCGAACCTCGTCGCGCTGGACCTCGAAATTGACCTGGGAAAGCGCGGCCAACCCGCCGAAACGGACGGTCAACAGTTCGGTCGCAAGGACTGGCGCCGACGCCGCTCCCCGGTTGCCCGCCGGGGAGCGTATGTCGGTTACGGATTGCACGCTCACTTACGAAGAAGCGAACTTGCAGGCCGGCGGCACGATCGTCTTGTCGCCGGGTACGGTCTCGACGATTTGATGCTTGCCGCCTTTGATCTCGAAGATGAACTGGCGGATGAACGCCTGGTGATCTTCCTTGCGGAGCACACCGCCGCCTTGCGGGAAGTCGTCGCCTTCCTTCATCACGAGACCTTCCAGAGCCTCGATCAGTTTCATCGTGTCCTTGCGGCCCTCGAACTTCGACTTCTCCATGCCGAGCTTGAGCGCGTTGATCGCCTCGTAGTTCGACTGCACGTAGCGGTCGGGCAGCGGACCGGACGGATCCATCTTGGCCAACCGTGCCTTGGCTTCGTCGAAGAACTTGTGATGCGCCGGCGTGTCGAGCGGGCCCTGGAATACCGGAATGTACCGGTTGATGCCGATGAAGCCCTCGATCTTGTTGCCGAGCGCCGGCAGGTTGGTGGATTCGGCAATGGCACCATCGCCCGCCCACTTGTACTTCTTGGTGAGACCTAGATCGTAGGCCTGGTTGCCAATGGTAATACCATCCTTGCCGAAGAAGATGCCGAACAGCCCGTCGAATTGTCCGGTGATCTTGGAGAGGAACGGTGTCATGTCGGCAGTTCCGAGCGGAATTCCGGTGGTCTCGACGACTTCACCGCCCTGCTTCCGGATTTCCTGGGCGTAAGCGTCGCGCGTCGACTGACCCCAGGAATAGTCGGCATAGGCGATATGCCATTTCTTGCCCATCTTGTTGACGAGATAGGGCGCGATCGCCACCGCCTGCGCCGGCGCAAATTCGTAAGTCCGGAAGCTGTAGCGGTTGCACTTGGTGGTGGTCAGCGTGGTGTCGAGGCACACGCTGATCATGTTGACGACCTTGTTTTCTTCGAACACCGGCATGCAGGCGAGGCAGATGTTGGAGAGGAAGCCGCCGACATGCACGTCCACATTGTCTTCGACCAACAGCTTCTGGGTCTTGCGGCGCCCGACGTCGGGCTTGGACTCATCGTCCGCGATCACCGCCTCGAGCGGCCGGCCATTGACGCCGCCCGCCGCATTGATGCGATCGATCGCCATTTGCAATCCGACCACCGCGGTCTTGCCGCCAAGCGCTCCGGCGCCCGACAGCGGCTGCAACGAACCAATCTTGTACGGCGTGGCTGCGCCGAAAGCTTCGCGCCAAGGTGCCGGTACCAGCATCAGCGCGCCGATCGCGCCGCCGCCCCAGCCGACCACGCGCCGCCGCGTGACCTTGCCGCTGTACCAGAAATCTTGCGCCCACTCCTCCTCTTTCCATTTCTCAGTCATCGCGTGTCCTCCCTCTGGATCACATATGTGCCGATCAGCGAATGCGCGGGTGCGCGGACGCCGATGCAAAACCTGGAAGCGTCAATTTGGAAAACGTGGCTATCGCCCGCACGCCGGCACGGCCAGCGCCGAACGCAACCGCGACAGCGGTCACCGCACGCCAATGCCTGGTGGCACGACGCGGCATTGCCAATCCTCCCCTGCCGGCCCTTGGCGGGCTCTTCATCGCTATTAGCAAACGCGATCCGGCACCAAGTTTCAACCGCATTATTCACAACAACGTTTAAGAAGCTGATCCCTAGATCGGCCGAGGAGGGTTCCGCTTTCGCGGGACCGGTCTTTTGCTGAAGAAGAGAGGCGGCGCGCATCCACCGGGGACGGGCCAGCGCCAGCACGCTCTCCAGCGACAGCACGAGCGCCGAGCGGCTGAGCGATTTTAAAAAACTGCGGCGTGAATCGGACAAAAGGTCGCTACCTGGCCCACATGGCTCGTGCTAGAATTCGCCCCTACTTTCTTATATTCAGCCTGCCTGGTCTTTGCAAGGCGTAGCAATGCGAGTCAGGGCGCTGATTTTCCGCGTTAGACAATGAAAACGATGAGCACGGCTTGCGATCGT
>DAHUXA010000279.1 GCA_027307405.1 Hyphomicrobiales bacterium
CTCTTGATGGTTGAAGACATCGGACCCGAGACCTTGCGCGAGCGCGATCCCAAAAAGCTCATTCCGCCTCTCCATGGCGCGCTGATCAAGAACGAGCAGGACGTGCATCTCTTCGAGCGGTTGGCCTTCATGGCGCGACGGGAAGGCAGATAGCCGCTCTGGATCAACCAGAGCCCTTGTGGGGCGTGAGCCGCGCTTCTTTGCGCGCGCGAGCGCGCGCACGATAGCGCGCAACTTCCTGTTCGATGCGCTCTACCGGCCGCCTGCCCCAATAAATGCCTTGCGCCAAAACACGACCGAACATACCGCCTGCCCAAACCAATTCGTAGGGCGCAAACAGGCGCCATGTTTGATCACCCTCGACAATGCCACGCGCAATGAGTTCGCCCGCGATCGCCGTGTTGTTAAGGCCATGCCCGCCAAAGCCGCTTGCCAGCCACACCCCCCGCTCAATTTCGCCGATCTGCGGCATGCGATGGACCGTACGGCCCAACGTCCCACGCCACAAATGCGCGATGCCGACTTTCCCGAGGCGGGGAAAAGTCCGCCGGATGTCACTAGTCAGCCCTCGCGCGATCAACCGCGGATTGGCATCCCACGAGCGCATACGCCCCGACCACTGCAAGCGATCCCCGCCGACAATGCGGTAGTGATTATCGGCACGGTTGGTGTCACTGATCGCGCCACGATAGCGCACCACTTCATGCAAGATCTCGCCGATCGGTTCAGTCACCATCACAAACGTTGTGACAGGTAGCAGAGTCGCCGCCAGCTGCGGCACGAGTGCGCCGAGATGGATGTTGCCGGCAAGCACCACATGTGCGGCACGTACGCGGCCGGCGGGCGTGACGATACGCTTACGGACGCCGGCCGGATCGAGTGAGACCGCCGGCGTCTCTTCGAAAATACGCGCCCCTGCTTTCTCCGCGAGCGCGGCGAGCCCGAGCGCGTAATTGTATGGATCTATATGAAAGGCTTGCCGGTAGTGTACTGCGCCGAAGTATCGCGGGCTCTGAAGCTGGTCGCGCACGCGTTCTTCTGGCCAAAACTCGATGTCCGCACCGATCCAGCGCATGCGTTCAACTTCTGCGCGCAGTTCGTCAAAATTGTCTGTTTTCGATACGTGCAGCCAGCCATTGATCAGGTCGACGCCTGGCATCCGCGTGTCCAGGATTGTGCGCCGGACATAGTCAAGCCCTTGCTCCGACAGAGCCCAGAGCTGCTTGGCGTCGTCGAGACCGACGCGCTCAATGATGCCATCGATATGTTCGGAAAAACCCGGAACGACGAAACCTAGATTGCGGCCCGAAGCCGCCCACGCAACTTGACCCGCTTCCAACACCGCAACCGACCATCCCCGCTGGGCGACCTCGCGAGCGACGGTAAGACCAGCGAGCCCAGCACCTATGACACAGACGTCAACGTCGAGATCGAGGTTCAGACGCGGACGATCCGGACGCGAAACGCTGTTAGCCTCGTACCAGCCCGCTTCCATGCTTCACTCTCTGGTGTGTCTCAGCACTGCCTCTGTACGGGATGCATGCTACACTGGGTCATAGCGACGACGACACCCACAGCTTGACCATGCGGCGACTATTGCTATTTCGTCACGCCAAAGCCGAACGCTCTGAACCGGGCATGGAAGACCGTGCCCGAAAGTTGATCGAGCGCGGGCGCAAGGAGGCCACCAGGGTCGGTAACTACATGTCCTCCCACGCCCTGATTCCCGACCGCGTTATGACATCCCCTTCCGCACGTACCCAGGAAACTTGGAAATTTGCTGCCGCCGCATTCCGCACACCACCGACAGCCACCCCGGTGGAGCGGCTTTACGATGCGACGGCACATACCATCCTCAACGTTGTCAGGGAGACCACCCCCGCCACACACACACTTCTGGTCGTCGGTCATAACCCCGGTCTCCACGAGTTCGCAGCGATGTTGATCGCCTCCGGCGATATCGAGGCGCGTGAGCGACTACGGGAGAAGTTGCCCACATCCGGCCTTGTAATCATTGATTTTGCCTTCGACGACTGGGGCAAGCTGCATCCCCACTGTGGCCGTCTTGAGCGCTTTGTCACCCCCAAGTCGCTTGGCGCTGCGGCCAGTTGAGACAATAACCCTCACTCAACGCGCCCCTGAAAATATGTCATGATTATATTTCGCAGCGAAAAGAGGGGCAAAGAGGGGCAAAGAGGGGCGCTGTCATGTACAATAAAATTCTGGTGCCGGTCGATCTCGCCGATACCGATCTCGCTAAACCCGCTATTGCCACCGCGATCGAAATGGCACGCGCATCGGGGGGATTGGTGCGCCTAGTAAATGTCTTGGCGATGACGCCAGTGATGTTGGCGGAATACGTGCCGCCCGATTTCGACGTGCAGCAACGCAAATCGGCCGAAGAAGCACTGGGCATCATCGCACGCGAATGTGGACTCGATGCTGCGCACGTGTCCGCGACGGTCCGCCAAGGCGGCATCTACCATGAGGTGCTTGAGGAAGCGAAGACGTTTAACGCGGACCTGATCGTTATGAGTTCGCATCGCCCCGCAATGCGAACGTACTTCCTCGGCTCCAATGCCGGACATGTGGTGCGCTATGCCAAATGTTCGGTTCTTGTCGTGCGTCAGTAAACCGGACGAAAGATGCCGCCATCAGGGCGGCCATGGCATAACGTCTTTGGGCAGCGTATCCGCACTATATATGCCCGGTCGGTTGCGCTGGATGAAATTTCCGCCTTGCCAGAGAAACAGCACAAGGAAGGTGCCGACGAGCGCTGCGCCACCGTAGGCGCCGAATTGCAGCGTTCGCACGATCAACGCGGCAAGCCCGATTGCAACCACGACAAAAACGAACAAGCTGGGCCAGTAGATGAGCGGACTGCTGCCTCGCTCGAGGCGCGCAGACGTAGCAACCGAAATATGGCGGTGTAGCTCCCGCACAAAGGCCGAATAGGCCTGATCTAGCCTTTGCTGCTCCGCCACGCTTTTCCAGGAGGTAGAGACGATCTGTA
>DAHUXA010000027.1 GCA_027307405.1 Hyphomicrobiales bacterium
GGCAGAAGGGTCGAGCCCATCAGAAATTTATCGACTGCGTGCGCCGCCTGACGGCCTTCGCGGATCGCCCAGACAACCAACGACTGCCCGCGGCGCATATCGCCAGCGGTGAACACCTTCGGCAGCGACGTCTGATACGCATTCGTGTCTGCCGACACATTGCCGCGCTGATCGAGCGCTACGCCCAACGCCTTGAGCATCCCTTCGTGCACAGGATGTACAAAGCCCATGGCGAGCAAGACCAGATCGGCCTCGATCTCGAACTCGGTCCCGGGCACCGGTTTGAACTTGGCATCCACGTGCGTGCAATGAAGCTTTTTCACCTGGCCATTTTCGCCGGTGAATTTTTGCGTTAGCACCGCAAATTCACGGGCGACACCTTCTTCGTGACTTGAGGAAATCCGCAGCTTGAGCGGCCAGTCCGGCCACGTCAGCATCTTGTTCTCGTGCTCGGGGGGCTGCGCCATGATCTCGAAGTTGGTAACGGATGTTGCCCCCTGGCGGATCGATGTGCCAATGCAGTCCGAACCGGTATCGCCGCCACCGATGACGACGACTTTCTTGCTCTTCGCAAGGATCGGTTCGACGTCGACTTGAGGTTCGTTGCTCACGCGGCGGTTCTGTTGCGGCAGAAAATCCATAGCGAAATGGATGCCTTTGAGCTCGCGGCCTGGGATAGGCAAGTCCCGCGGCTTTTCGCTGCCCCCCGTCAGCACCACTGCGTCGTGTTCTTTGACCAACTTGTCCGCCGGGACATTGACGCCGACATCGGCGTTGTAATGGAAGACAACGCCTTCAGCCTGCATCTGCTCGACGCGGCGATCGACGTGGATCTTTTCCATCTTGAAGTCCGGGATGCCGTAGCGCAGCAAACCGCCCGCCTTGGCCCAGCGTTCGTAGACGTGCACTTCATGGCCCGCACGGGCGAGCTGTTGCGCACAAGCAAGACCCGCGGGGCCGGACCCGACAATCGCTACTTTTTTGCCAGTCTTGCGCTGCGGCTTATCAGGCTTGAGGCCCTGCGCAATTGCTCGGTCCGCAATCTCGCACTCAATTGTTTTGATGGTGACCGGGTTCTCGTCGATGTTGAGCGTGCAAGAAGCCTCACACGGTGCAGGACAAACGCGTCCTGTAAACTCCGGAAAATTGTTGGTTGAATGGAGATTGCGTGCGGCTTCATCCCAATTTCCGCGATAGACCAGGTCGTTCCAGTCCGGAATCTGGTTGTTGACCGGGCAGCCGGTGGGCGCGCCCGTGATGCGGCTTGTGCCGTGGCAATAGGGCACGCCGCAATCCATGCAGCGTGCCGCCTGCTCGCGGACTTCCTTTTCCGGAAGCGGCAGGACAAATTCATGCCAGTGCTTTACGCGTTCCGCGACCGGTTGGTAGTCGCGGTCTTCGCGCTCGATTTCCAGAAACCCGGTGACCTTACCCATACCTATTCCGCGGCCTGCATCGTGGCGGCCTTCTCCTTTGCCATCTCAGCGAGCGCGCGGCGGTATTCAACCGGCATCACTTTGCGGAACTGCGGGCGGTAACGATCCCAATTGGCAAGAATCTCGGCCGCGCGCTTGGAGCCGGTGTAGCGCGCGTGATTGGAGATCAACAGGCGGAGCCGCTCGGCATCCTTGCTGGTCAGATCCGACATCACATCAACGCGGCCATGGCTTTCGAGATCGTTGTAGTGGCCGAACTCCTGTTCGGCGACTTGCTCTTCCTCCGGAACGGGCTCGAGCTCGACCATCGCCATATTGCAACGGGACTTGAACGTGCTGTCTTCATCCAGCACGTAAGCGATGCCGCCCGACATGCCGGCGGCGAAATTGCGTCCGGTGCGTCCGAGCACAACCACAACGCCGCCCGTCATGTATTCGCAGCAGTGGTCGCCCGCGCCTTCGATCACGGCGATCGCGCCCGAGTTGCGCACGGCGAAACGCTCCCCCGCTACGCCGCGGAAATAGCACTCGCCCTGGATTGCGCCGTACAGCACGGTATTGCCGACGATGATCGATTCCTCAGGCACGATTCCGGAATCGGCTGGCGGCCGAATGATTAAACGGCCGCCCGACAGGCCTTTGCCGACATAGTCATTGGCGTCACCGTCCAGCTCGAAGGTGATGCCGCGCGCGAGCCAGGCGCCAAAGCTTTGCCCGGCAGTACCGTTGAAGCGAACATGAATGGTGTCGTCAGGCAAACCTTCATGGCCGTAGCGTTTCGCCACTTCGCCTGAGAGCATGCCGCCGCAGGCACGATCGGTGTTTTGAATCACGGACTGCAGCCGCACCGGCGCGCCGCGGTCGAGGGCGGCCTGTGATTCCGCAATCAGCTTGCGGTCGAGGATATCCTTGATCTTGTGATCCTGCGGCTCGCACTTGTAGATGGCGGTACCCTTGGCCGCCGGCGGCTTCGTGAACAGCTTGGAGAAATCGAGGCCCTTGGCCTTCCAATGCTCCACCAGCTTGCGGCGATCGAGCATCTGCATCTGGCCGACCATCTCATTGAAGGTCTGGAATCCGAGCGCGGCCATCAGCTCGCGCACTTCCTCGGCAACAAAGAAGAAATAGTTGATGACGTGCTCAGGCTGGCCCTTGAAGCGCTTGCGCAGGACCGGGTCCTGGGTGGCGACCCCGACCGGGCAGGTGTTCAAATGACACTTGCGCATCATGATGCAGCCGGCAGCGATCAGCGGTGCCGTGGCAAAGCCAAATTCATCGGCGCCGAGCAGCGCACCCACCACCACGTCGCGGCCGGTGCGAATGCCGCCATCGACCTGCACCGAAATGCGGCCGCGCAGACGATTGATCACGAGCGTCTGATGAGTCTCGGCAAGGCCGATTTCCCACGGGCTGCCAGCATGCTTGATGGAGGTGAGCGGACTCGCACCAGTGCCGCCCTCGAAACCGGCGATGGTGACGTGGTCGGCGCGCGCTTTTGAAACGCCGGCAGCAACGGTGCCAACACCGACTTCCGAGACGAGTTTTACGGAGACGTCGCCGGCCGGGTTGACGTTCTTGAGATCGAAGATGAGCTGCGCCAGGTCCTCGATCGAGTAGATGTCATGGTGCGGTGGCGGTGAAATCAGGCCAACGCCGGGCGTCGAATGACGCACCTTCGCGATGATCTTATCGACCTTGTGCCCGGGGAGCTGGCCGCCTTCACCAGGCTTGGCTCCCTGCGCCATCTTGATCTGCATCATATCCGAATTGACGAGATATTCGGCAGTAACGCCGAAGCGTCCCGAGGCAACCTGCTTGATCGCCGAACGCATTGAGTCGCCATTCGGTAGAGGCTTGAAGCGGTCAGACTCCTCGCCGCCTTCGCCGGTGTTTGACTTGCCGCCGATGCGGTTCATAGCGATGGCGAGCGTGGTGTGTGCCTCGCGCGAGATCGAGCCAAACGACATGGCGCCGGTGGAAAAACGCCGGACGATGTTCTTTGCAGGCTCGACTTCGTCCAGCGCGACCGGCTTGCGTCCATCTTCCTCGGCTTCCTTCAGCCGGAACATGCCGCGGATGGTCAGCAACTGCTGGTTCTGCTCGTTTACGATCTGTGCGAAGGCACGATAGTGATCTTGCGAGTTTCCGCGCACGGCGTGCTGCAATCGCGATACCGTCTCGGCAGTCCAGACATGGTCTTCGCCGCGCACGCGCACTGCATAGTCGCCACCGACATCGAGCATTGAGCGATAGATCGGAGAGTCGCTGAACGCATCACGATGACGGCGCACAGCCTCTTCCGCGATCTCGGCGAGGCCGACGCCCTCGATACGCGTATGCGTGCCGGTGAAGTATTTGTCTACGAAGTCCTGGCGCAAGCCGACCGCATCAAAGATCTGTGCGCCGCAATAGGACTGATAGGTCGAGATGCCCATCTTGGACATCACCTTGAGCAGGCCTTTGTCGATCGACTTTATGTAGCGCTTGATGATCTCTTTTTCTTCGAGCTTCTGCGGCAGATCGTCCTTCATGGCGATCAGTGTCTCGAAGGCGAGATACGGGTTGATCGCTTCCGCGCCGTAGCCAGCCAAACAGGCGAAATGGTGCACTTCGCGCGGTTCGCCTGTTTCCAGGACCATGCCGACTGAGGTGCGCAGTCCGTTCCGGATCAAATGATGATGCACGGCGGCACAGGCAAGCAGCGCCGGAATTGCAATACGATCCGCGCCGGCCTTGCGGTCGGACAGGATGATGATGTTGCAGCCGTTGCGGACTTCCTCTTCAGCGCGCTCGCACAACTCATCAAGCGCCCAGCCCATGCCGTCGGCGCCGTGCTCGGCGGGGAAGGCAATGTCGAAGGTGCGCGACTTGAAATGATCACCGCTCATCTCCGAGATTGAGCGGATCTTCTCCAAGTCCTCATTTGCGAGGATGGGCTGGCGCACTTCGAGGCGCTTCGTTTTCGACATGCCCTCGAGGTCGAAGAGGTTGGGCCGCGGGCCGATAATCGAAACGAGGCTCATTACCAATTCCTCGCGGATCGGATCGATCGGCGGATTGGTGACCTGCGCGAAGTTCTGCTTGAAATAGGTGAATAGCGATTTCGGCTTGTCTGACAGCGCCGAGATCGGCGTGTCATTGCCCATCGAGCCGACCGCTTCCTCCCCGGTGGTCGCCATCGGCGTCATCAGGAATTTCAGGTCTTCCTGGGTGTATCCGAACGCCTGCTGGCGATCGAGCAGCGAAAGATTTGAGATCGGCGCTTCGTTGGCGGTGCCGGGCAGCTCCTCGAGCACAATCTGCGTGCTGCCAAGCCATTCCTTGTAGGGATGGCTCTTGGCAAGAGTGGCTTTCAATTCCTCATCGGGAATGAGCCGGCCTTCGTCGAGGTCGACGAGCAGCATCTTGCCGGGCTGTAGGCGCCACTTCTTGATGATGTTCTTTTCGGGGATTGGCAGCACGCCCATCTCAGACGCCATGACGATCCGGTCATCGCTCGTGAGCAGATAGCGCGCAGGTCGTAATCCATTCCGGTCGAGCGTGGCGCCGATCTGACGGCCATTGGTAAAGGCAATTGCCGCCGGGCCGTCCCATGGCTCCATCAACGCCGCATTGTATTCGTAGAAGGCGCGACGCTCCTCGTCCATGAGCGGGTTGCCCGCCCATGCTTCGGGAATCATCATCATCATCGCGTGGGCGAGCGGGTAGCCGCCTTGCGTGAGGAATTCGAGCGCATTGTCGAAGCAGGCGGTGTCGGACTGGCCCTCGTACGAAATCGGCCAAAGCTTGTTGATGTCTTTGCCGAACAGCGGTGAGGACACTGAAGCCTGACGCGCTGCCATCCAGTTGACGTTGCCGCGCAGCGTGTTGATCTCGCCGTTGTGCGCGATGTAGCGATAGGGATGCGCCAGCGACCAGGTCGGAAACGTATTGGTTGAAAAGCGCTGGTGCACCAGCGCAAGCGCGCTCTCGAAATCCGGGTCGTGCAGATCGGGGTAGTACGTGCCGAGTTGATCGGCTAGGAACATGCCCTTGTAGATCACCGTACGGCAGGAGACCGACACCGGGTAATAACCTGCTGTGCGCCGTTCACGACGGCGATAAATTGCGTTGGAGATTGACTTGCGCAGGATGTAGAGCCTGCGCTCAAACTCATCCTCAGAGAACTTCTTTTTGCCCCGGCCGATGAACACTTGCATGTGCTTCGGTTCAGTGGGCTTGACCGATTCACCGAGCGTCGAATTGTCTGTTGGCACATCACGCCAGCCGAGCAATGTCAGTCCTTCGCGCGCGATGACCTCGGCGTAAATATCGCGGATGATCTGCCGCCAGTTTGCGTCGGTCGGCATGAAGAGATAGCCGACGGCGTACTCGCCTGCCTTCGGCAATTTGAAACCAAGCTCCGCGGTCTTCTTCACAAAGAACTTGTGTGGGATCTGCACGAGGATTCCGGCGCCGTCGCCCATGCGCGGGTCAGCACCAACCGCGCCGCGATGCTCCAAATTGCAGAGAATGCGCAATCCATCTTCGACGATCTGGTGTGACTTGCGGCCTTTGATGTCGGCGATGAAACCGACGCCACAGGAATCCTTATCGAGCGCTGGATCGTAGAGACCCTGCGCAAGCGGCATGCCTGGATCGGCGGTTGAACCGCGTCCGGCTAGTCCTGCGCTGCGCTTCTCCTCGCTCATCTCATCCTGCCTCGCCGACGCAACTCATGCTCCGGCGTACTCACCGCGTCCGCGAGGCCATGACGCTCGCGGTCGACGCGTAACTGATCTCGAGAAGGGCAACCTTGTCCGGCTTGTCGCCGCTCGTGGCCGCTCCCGCTGGGGCGCCACGATGTCTGCCTCGCCTTTAAAGGCCGCCACCGAGGCCACCTATTAGGACAGCAATGCTGTCCTAATAGACTCATGCCAAATTTTGCCTCGCCACACAAGGCTGGTCCACGCCGGAATGGGTGGAACCTTGGCGTTTGTTGCGGCGGGCCTCACAAACCAAGCAAGAACAGGACCACGGACGCGGTATTCGCGCAATGCCATTGCGCCGGGTAGCAGACCAAATGGCTTGGTTTGGCGCAAAACGAAAGCGCCCCGGAGTTCCCGGGGCGCTGCCGTCGCAAAGATCAGCCTTCGTTAGGCTGCTTTAGCCTCGACGACCTTAGCCTTGGCTTGGCCGTTGCCGATCGGGATCTGACGCGGTTTCTTGGCCTCGGGGATTTCTCGCACGAGATCAACGTGCAGCAATCCGTTCTCGAGGCTCGCGTTCTTGACCTGGACGTGGTCGGCAAGTTGGAAGACTCGCTCGAAAGCCCGTGCGGCGATGCCCTGATAGAGCACCTCGCCATTTTGCTCTTCCTTGACCTGCTTGGAGCCTTTGATCGTCAGCGTGTTCTCTTTCGTCTCGATCGAAAGTTCGTTCTCGCCGAATCCGGCGACCGCTACAGTGACACGGTAGTCGTTCTCACCGGTACGCTCGATATTGTAGGGCGGGTAACCCGGAGCGGATTCGAATCCGTCCAGCATTGAAAATAGCCGGTCAAATCCGACGGTGGAACGGTAAAGGGGAGCAAGATCGAAAGTTCGCATGGCATATCCTCCTTGTTGAGCGACATGCGGTGGTCCGCCGAATGGCCAAACCTAACCGTACGCAGCCGGAAGGCCTGCGCAGGCTTGATATGGTAGCGACTTTTGGGCCTGCAAGACCCGCTGCGCCCATCGATAAGGCATTGAAATTATTTATAATTTTGTCTCTCTTCGGGTTCGGATTGAGCATGCTTGCCACCCTGCTATAAGCCCGACACTCCGCGCACCGCTCACCCTTCCGGCCTCATGAAACTCGTCTCCATTCCTGCCAACCCGGTGCCAGACGATGCACTCGCCGGTGCAATCAAGACCACCGATGGGATGAGCCTGCGTTTCGCACGCTGGGCACCGCCGCCTGGCCGCAAGGGCACCGTGGTGGTCTTGCAGGGCCGCGCAGAATTCATCGAGAAATATTTCGAGACCGTTCGCGATTTGCGCGCGCGAGGCTTTGCAGTGGCGACCTTCGACTGGCGCGGGCAGGGGTTTTCGGATCGCGCCTTGTCCGATCGCCACAAGGGGTACGTACGAAACTTTGCGAACTACATCACCGACCTCGAAGCGATGATGGAGCAGGTGGTGCTGCCCGATTGTCCGCCACCCTTTTTTGCGCTTGCTCATTCGATGGGCGGCGCAGTTGTGATCCGCGCATGCCATGATGGCAGCCGCTGGTTCGAGCGCATCGTGTTATCGGCGCCGATGATCGCACTGCCGCCCGGACGCCTCACGCGCGTTGCCGGCCCCTTCGCGCGCCTCATGCGGATCATCGGACGTGGAGGTGCGTATGTTCCGACCGGCGATTCAGCAGCCACCGGTACCGAAAATTTCGTCGGAAATGTTTTGACATCGGATCCGGTGCGCTATGCGCGCAATGCCGCAGTGCTGGAGCAAGAGCCTGCACTGGGCCTCGGTGCGCCGACCGTGGCCTGGGCCGATGCGGCGCTGCGGCAGATGAAATTATTCGCCGAACCGGGCTATTCGGCCAGCATCCGCCAGCCGATTTTGATGGTCGCGGCAGGCCGCGATGAAGTCGTATCTACGCCTGCAATTGAGGCCTTTGGGCAGCATTTGCTTGCTGGCCGCCATCTCATCCTCGCTGGTGCCAAGCACGAGATCCTGCAGGAACAGGATCACTACCGCGCGCAATTCTGGGCGGCCTTCGATGCTTTTGTGCCGGGGACGCCGCGTTACTAGCCAGCGAGTAATTCCAGCGCTGCCTGATGGACGCGCTTGTCACCGGCAACGATGATGCGTCCGCCTTCCTGCGCCGGGCCATTCTCCCAGGTTGTCACAATACCGCCTGCGCCGACGACGATTGGTATGACTGCGACAATGTCGTACGGCTTGATTTCAGTTTCGATAATCAGGTCGATCAGCCCCGCCGCCAGCATGCAGTAGGCGTAGCAGTCACCGCCGTAGCGCGAGAGCTTCACCTTGTCCTCAAGCTTTCCAAAGGCCGTTCGGTCGTCGCGATTCATCAACAACGGACTTGTCGTGAACATCAGCGCATCGTCGATGCCGGTGCATCCCCGTACATGCAGGTCGCGGTTGCCCGTCGATCCCCGGTAGCGCGCCGCGCCGCCATCACCGAAGAAACGTTCGCGCGTGAACGGCTGATTCATCATGCCAAACACCGGCTCACCAAATCGCATCAGGCCGATCAGCGTGCCCCAGGCCAGCATGCCGGAAATGAATGACTTCGTGCCGTCGATTGGGTCGAGCACCCATACATACTCGGCGTCGGTGTGTTCGGCACCGTACTCCTCGCCCAGGATGCCATGGTCGGGAAACTGTTTTCGAATGAGCGCGCGCATAGTTTGCTCGGCCGCTCGGTCTGCTGCTGTCACGGGATCGAAGCCGTCAGCCCTCTTGTTCTCGATCGCAAGCGCGGTGCGAAAAAATGGGAGAATTGTGTCACCTGACGCGGTGGCGAGCTGATCGACGAAACTGCTGAAGTCGATGGCCGTCATGCCGCGTGCCTAATTCGGTCTTCGGCCTATCGGAGACTTCGCTTGCCCGCAACCACACGCATCCTGGGTAGTCCAAGTTTTCGCCGAAAAGGAGCTTGTGCTGCAGTGCGAAATTTTGATCGTATTAATTTCGCATAGACCTGCCTGTACCGGCCAATTTGCGCCGCAGCCATGCAGAAATAACATAGGAAATGGGCCTTCGAACCTTGATTTTTGTGCGTCGCGATGTAGCTTATTGCAGTGCGGTAGCGAGAGCTGCCGCTGCCCTCCTTGGGCGTTTCCTCCCTAGACTTGGGCCGCTCGCACCCGCTAGCGGCCCTTTTTTTGTGTCGCGGCAGCTATTCAGCAGCGGCCCGGTATGGCCGCAACTGTTCGAGCGGGATTTCGCCTAAGCGCTTCGCCAATGTCTCCATATCAGCCGCCAGGCGATTGAAGGTCGCCGAACGCTGATAACGGCGCTCATCCATATAGAGGGCGCGATTGATCTCTAGCTGGATGGCATGCAGTCCTGTGGCCGGATTGCCGTAGTGCTCGGTGATGAAGCCTCCGGCGTACGGTTTGTTACGGCTGACCGTGTACCCGAGTGTCCGCAGGGTCTTTTCGACCGTCTCAGCAACGATGCCCACGCAGCTGGTGCCGTAGCGGTCACCCAGCACAAATTCGGGCCGCGGCCGCTCATCCCTGTGGCCGGCCGTCGAAGGCATCGAATGGCAATCGATCAATACGGCAGCGCCGAACTCCCGGTGCAGGCGAGTAAACAGACGACGCAGTGAGCGATGATAAGGCTTGTAAAGGCTCTCGATCCGCCGCAATGCGTCGTCGATCGGGATGCGCTGGTCGTAGATTTCCTGGGCATCGCCGACCACGCGCGCCACGGTCCCCAAGCCGCCCGCCACCCGCATCGACCGGGTGTTGGCGAAGGACGGTAGCCGGCCCTCGAACATGCGCGGATCTAGCTCGTAGGGCTCGCGGTTTACGTCAACGAAGCAGCGCGGAAAGTGCGCGCGCATCAAGGGAAATCCGCAGTGGACCACGCCGGCAATGAGTTGGTCGACGAAGCTGTCTTCCGAGCGGCGCAGCGTCGCGATATCGAGCCTGCAGGACGCCAGGAAGCCGCGCGGGTAAGTCGAGCCGCTGTGGGGCGAATTGAACAGAACAGGCCCCTGGCACGCCTTGGGCTCAAGGACCTCAAACGGTGGATCGAGTTCGTCGCGGATTTCGCTCATGAAGGAAAGGCCATAGGAAGCTCGGAATACCTCTGTGATCTGACGGGCTTTAACACCTCGTTATACCGTCTATTGTTCATGGCTGGGCCACAAAGCCAAGCCATGCTTTTGGTTCACTCGTTGTTTACCGGGCATAAGTCTTAATCGGCCGGCTGAGGCGGCCTAGGCGGCCGGACGGGGTGTTGAGTTAGTAGTATGTCCAAAATCCTCCTGGCTGAAGACGATACCGACATGCGACGCTTTCTCGTCAAGGCGTTGCAGAATGCCGGGTTCGATGTGACCTCATATGACAACGGGCTATCGGCCTACCACCGGCTGCGCGAGGAACCATTCGAACTGCTGTTGACCGATATCGTGATGCCGGAAATGGACGGTATCGAACTCGCCCGAAGAGCCGCCGAACTCGACCCCGATATCAAAATCATGTTCATCACCGGGTTCGCAGCGGTCGCGCTCAATGCCGACTCCAACGCGCCCAAGCAAGCCAAGGTTTTGTCAAAGCCGATCCATCTGCGCGAGCTCGTGAGCGAAGTGCAGAAAATGCTGGCGGCCTAGCGTTTTTGGCCGGCCTTGCCTCGCCGGTTTGGAGCCGATAGATCAATCCCGGTTTAAGGGCGCGTAGCTCAGCGGAAGAGCACCTCCTTGACATGGAGGGGGTCACAGGTTCGATCCCTGTCGCGCCCACCATCTTTCCCTTCACTCGACGATTGCCTGATACACAAGCGTACGCATGAGATAGCGGTAGCGCAGCCGCTGCATCGGCGCCTGCGTCATCAGGATGGCGATCAATTGCTGCGTCGGATCGATCCAGAAGTAGGTGCCGGTGACGCCGCTCCAGGAGAAATCACCGACTGAGCCTGGCAATGGATTACGCCCGGCATGCGTGCGCACCGCGAAGCCGAGGCCAAAGCCGATCCCAAGTTCGGACATCGGTGCCAGCGCGCCGAACAAGGTTGGCGTCGACGGGCTACGGCGGGTTTCCGGAGTCAAATGATCGGACGTCATGAGCGCGACAGTTGATGGTGAGAGCAGACGCATGCCGCCGAGTTCGCCGCCGTTGAGCAGCATCTGGCAGAAGCGCACGTAGTCACCCGCCGTCGATAGCAACGAACTGCCGCCAGAGATCCAGGTCTGTCGGATGGCGGTGTCGCGCATTGGCGGTCGTTTGCCGGAGGCGGGGTCGATCTGTGGCTGTGCGACGCGAGCCGCATCGATTGGGCCGAACGTTGTGTGGGCGAGGCCGAGCGGCTTGCAGATGCGCTCGACGATAAAGCGATCAAGGTCCATGCCGCTGGCGACTTCGACCACGCGGCCCAGGACATCGGTCGACATCCCATATTGCCAGGTGCTGCCTGGCTGGTGGGCGAGTGGCAGTTTGGCGAGCTTTGCGGTCATCTCGGCATTGGTCTGCTTTTCATCGGCGAGGTAAGCGGCCTCGTAGGTCTTCTTAAGCAGGTGGCCGGTCAGATGAGCGTAGGTAAGACCCGAGGTATGCCGCAGCAGATCCTGCACGGTCATCTGGCGCCGCATCGGCTCTTTTGAGAGTTTTTTCGCCGATGCATTGTCAGAATCCACGGCGACCTTGAGATCGGCGAAGTCCGGCAGGTAGCGCGCCACCGGATCGGCGATCAGCAGCCTGCCTTCTTCGGCCAGCATCATCGTGGCGACCGAGGTGAACGGTTTCGTCATCGACGCGATGCGGAAAATTGTGTCTGGCGCCATCGCCGCGCCGGCCTCGCGGTCGCGGTAGCCGAGCGCTTCAAGACAGGCGATTTGTCCGTTACGCGCGACCAGCACTACCGCGCCGGGAACGGTGCCCTCATCGATGTCCGTCTTCAGCGCGTCGGTCAGCCGCTTCAGGCGCTCGGACGAGAGACCAACGTCTTCGGGCCGTTTTACCCGCGCCATGTCGAATGCCATCGTGATTTTCCTATTTCCAGAATTGTCCGGACGCGAGCGCAGCTCCTTCCGCCATGGCCTTGAGCTTGGCGAAGACCACGTCGGGGTCGACCGCCGCTTGCCCCACCCAGGTGCCGTAACCGCAATCGCTGCCTGCGATCACATTTTCGCGCCCGACCAGTTTTGCATAGCGGGCGATCCGCTGAGCGATCAGTTCAGGGTGCTCGATGAAATTCGATTTTGATTCGATCACGCCGGGGATCAAGACCTTGCCGGCCGGCAGCTTCACGGTTTCGAAAACCATCCATTCATGGGCGTGCCGCGGGTTTGCAGCCTCAAGTGAGATTGCAACCGGTTTTGCCATGAACACGATGTCGATGATGTCGACGAGCGGCACATCGCGATGATGCGGGCCTTCGTAGTTGCCCCAACAGAGATGCATGCGCAGCTGCTCTGTCGGAATATTGGCGACCGCATGATTGAGCGCCTCAATATGAAGCTGCGCGCGCTTGCGAAATTCCGGCAAGCTGAGATCGGAGTATTGAATGTGCCGCCCCATGGCGAGGTCGGGGCAATCGATTTGCAGAACGAAACCGGCCTTGGCGACGGTCTCGTATTCGTGTCGCATGGCATTTGCGATGGCATAAATGTACGTCTCGAAATCCTTGTAGTGGTCGTTGCGAAAGAACAGCGACACCACGCCTGGCGATGCCGCGCTCATGAACCCACCGGCAGCTTTCACTTCTTTCAGCGCGGTCTTGAGATTGTCGGCGTCGGTCTGAGGCGCCTGCTTGTCTCGGACGCTGATGGTGGCATTGCAGGCTGGCGTCTTGCGGCGCGAGCGCCCAGGATCGCCAAACACGCGCTTTTCCAGCCGCGGAAAGTCGGAGAGATCCTGGTAAACGAAGGTGTTGCCGGTGCCGCCGAAGCCATTGAGCCGATCCTTTATGTAGGTGGCGTAGCTCGGTTTCGACATTTCGCCGTCGTTGATGAGATCGACGCCCGCATCGGCCTGTTTTCTCACGACCTCCGTCACCGCCGCGCGCACGCGTGCGGCCAGCGCGCTTGCGTCGACCGGCACGCCTTCTTCCTTGGCGTACATCATGCGGATGAGGTCATCCGGCCGCGGCAGGCTGCCGGTATGGGTGGTCAGAAAACGGTCGCGGCTACGCTGCACTGCTTGAGCTCCCAGGCGGGACTGTAATGCACGCCGATGCCGGTAACTACCGGTGGGCCGTTTGCGTTGACAGCCTTGAGTGGGCTGCGTATGTACCCGGCAAACAGCATTCAGAGATTGTCATGAAAGTCCGTAACTCCCTGAAATCCCTGCGCGGCCGGCACCGCAACAACCGCCTGGTGCGCCGTAAGGGCCGGGTCTACATCATCAACAAGACCAATCGCCGCTTCAAAGCCCGTCAGGGCTGATTCCGGCGCTTTGGCGCCTATTCGATCGCCGCATATTGGCCAAGAAAGGCGGACACATTACACTCTGCCTATGCGCACTCGATTCCTTATCGCGTTTTTGACCGCCGCCCTGGTTGCTGCCGGTGCCGCGCCGGTCGCAGCACAATCGGGCAAGCGGAGCGAACCGTCGGCCAAGCCGACGCCAGTGCCGCGCGTTGATCGTACACGCAATCTCGATTTTCTCTTCGGGGCGCTGAAGGTCGCGCCGGACGATGTGACCGCGAAGGCAATTGAAGAACGGATCTGGGCGCTCTGGACGGCGTCACAAAGTGACACCGCCAATTTGTTGATGACGCGGGTCAAGACGGCGATTGAGGCAAAGGATCTCGATCTTGCGATCCAGCTGCTTGATGCGATCGTCAAGGTAAAACCGGAATATGTGGAAGCCTGGAACCGGCGCGCGACCATCTATTACATGAAGAAGGACTATGGCCACGCGCTTGCCGATATCCGCCAAGTGCTCAAGCGCGAGCCGCGTCATTTCGGTGCGCTGGCCGGCTTCGGGCTGATCCTCCAGGACATCGGCGATGACAAGCAGGCGCTGGAAGTCTATCGCCGTGCGTTGACGCTCTATCCGCGCATGGAACGCATTCCTGATCTGGTGAAAACGCTTCAGGAAAAAGTCGAAGGCCGCGACATCTAACGTTCGTGCCGCGCACCTGTCATCAATCACCCACGGTATCTGCGCCGACATAGGCGATACGCAGCATGTTGGTTGCGCCCGGCGTGCCCAGGGGGACGCCGGCCACAACGATGACGCGCTGACCGGGCTTGGCGAAACCTTCCTTGAAGGCGATGCGGCACGCGCGGTCGACCATGTCGTCCTGGTCGTGTGCGTCCTCGGTGACAACACAATGCACGCCCCACACCACCGCCAGCCGCCGCCCGGTCGCGATGTTGGGCGACAGTGCGACAATCGGAGGCCGCGGCCGTTCGCGCGCCACCCGCAAACCGGTTGAACCGGAGGATGTCCAGCAGATGACCGCTGCCAGGTCGAGCGTATCGGCAATGTGTCGCGCGGCGTCCGCGATCGCGTCGGCGCCGGTTGCTTCTGGTTCGGCGCGTTGGGCGGTGATGATATTTCGATAAAGCGGGTCGCCCTCGACCTCTTCGGCAATGCGGTTCATCGTCGTCACGGCTTGCACGGGAAACTGTCCGGCCGCCGACTCCGCCGACAACATCACCGCGTCGGCGCCTTCGAAAATTGCAGTTGCAACGTCGGAAACCTCCGCGCGCGTCGGGACCGGGGAGGTGATCATCGATTCCAGCATCTGGGTTGCCACCACCACCGGCTTGCCGGCGACGCGGCTCGCACGCGTCATTTGTTTCTGCACACCAGGGACTTTCTCCAGCGGCATCTCCACGCCAAGGTCGCCGCGCGCCACCATCAGCGCATCAGCCAAATCTATGATTTCGGCCAGACGGTTTACCGCTTGCGGTTTCTCGATTTTGGCCATCACCGACGCGCGGCCCCGCGTAATTTTCTTTGCCTCGGCGATATCCTCGGGACGTTGGATAAACGACAACGCGACCCAGTCGATACCCGTTTCGAGCGCAGCCTCGAGATCGGAGCGGTCTTTGTCGGCCAGCGCCGAAAATGGAATCGTCGTATCGGGCAGGCTTACGCCCTTGCGGTCAGAAAGTTTGCCGCCAACCACGACCCGCGTGACAATGCGCTTGGGGTCGGCCTCGGTAACAGTCAGTTTGACCTTGCCGTCGTCGATCAACAGGGCATGGCCGGGCTTGATCGTGGAAAAAATTTCCCTATGCGGGAGATAGGCGCGCGTCGCATCGCCGGGCGCTTCATCAGTATCAAGCACGAAGCTGTCGCCGTTCTTCACTGTGACAGAGCCGCCGGTGAACGGGCCCAATCGGAGTTTGGGGCCCTGTAAATCGACCAGCACGCCGATCGGCCGCCCGGTATCGCGCTCCACCGAGCGGATCATACCGACCAGTTCGCGCATGCGCTCCTGGCTGGTGTGGCTCATATTGATGCGGAAGACATCGGCGCCCGCGTTGAAAAGGCGGCCGATCATATCGGAAGTGGAGGAGGCAGGTCCGAGGGTCGCGATGATTTTGGCGCGGCGTAGACGTCTCACGGTTTGCCACCTCCGGCTGGAGGCGGCGATAGCGTTGTTGGCGGACGCGAGGGGCCCAGCGGTGCCCGCGGCCCGAGCGGACGGTCCGGCGCCTGCTCGGCCGCATCCGTCAATTGAACCGTCCAGGAGCGTTGCTCGCCAGTATCGACCTCGAAGAAGCCGGTGCGGTCATAGCCGCGCGCCAGGCAATTTTCAGTTCCGCGAATGGTGAATTCTTTCTCGCGTGAACACATGTAGGCCTTGCCCGACCATTCGCCGCCGCGGTCATAATCGACCGCGTAGATGTAATAGTAACGCGCAACCAGTGCGCCGCGCAGCAACGTTTCGCAAGAACGTGATGAAACGTTCCACCAGCCCTCGGTGGTCCAGCCCTCGTTGTCTTTGTAGCCAATCGAGACGCCCACCCGGCTGCCGGTGTTGTTGCACAGCCGGAAATCGGCTTTAGCCGGATATGCCGACGCAGCCAGCAATAGCACGGCAGGGACCGCGGTGCGGGCGAGTACGTCAGAAAGGCTGCGCCTGGCGGCGATGAGTGGCAATGCGATCACGATTGTCTTCGGTTCCGAACAATGCGCGGTTTTGGCGTGATCCGTCACGGACTGTCAACGATGATGGCGCGGAAGTCGTTTACGTTGGTGAAAGTCGGCCCCGGTACAAGCAAGTCGCCCAAAGACTCAAAGAAATCGCCCGAATTGTTGTCGGCGAGAAAGGCGGCGGGATCGAGGCCGCGGGATTTGGCACGTGCCATCGATTCGCTATCAATTAGCGCCCCGGCAGGGTCGGTAGCCGCGCCGCTCCCACCGTCAGTGCCGTCGGTGTCGGCCGCGAGAGCCGCGACTGCCGGCATTCCCGCGAGGGCGATCGCAAGCGCAAGCGCGTATTCCTGATTGGGGCCGCCGCGGCCCTTGCCGCGAATCGTCACGGTCAATTCACCACCGGAGAGGATCACCACGCGCTTTCCCTGCGCGCGCAGTTTGCGTGCGAGCTCAGCGTGCGCGGCTGCAACCTCGCGGGCTTCACCTTCGACCCGGTCGCCAAGCGAAATACAATCGTAGCCCGCCCCACGAACGGCCGCTTCAGCAGCGCGCATCGCGTCCGCCGGCCGCGCAGCCAGCACGACCTGGTTGCCCGTAAAGATATGATCGCCTGGCTTGGGTGTTTCATTTTTCGATTCGTTGAGCGCCCGAGTGATGCTATCGGGGATATCGAGATTGTATTTGGCAACAATCGCACGCGCGTCATGCAGGGTAGTGGGGTCGGGTATTGTCGGCCCCGAACCGATTGCTGAAGGATCGTCGCCCGGCACATCAGAAATCGCGATGGTCACGAGCTTCGCCGGATGCGCGTGCACCGCGAGGCGTCCGCCCTTGATCCGCGAGAGATGCTTTCGCACGGTGTTGATCTCACCGATGACCGCGCCCGAGCGCAGCAGCGCGCGCGTCACAGCTTGCTTGTCCTCGAAAGAAATGCCCTCGGCCGGCGCGATCCAGTTCGCCGAAGCGCCGCCCGACATCAAGACCAGCACGAGGTCGTTCACATCCGCGCCGTCCGCGAGTTTCAGTGCACGATCGGCGCCCTCCAGCCCCGCCGCATCCGGAATGGGGTGGCCCGCTTCGATCATGCGCACGCGCTTGAGGTGCCGCCCGTAGCCGTGGCGCGCGACTGCAACGCCGCTCAGGCGCTCGGTGGCGATCCGAAGGTGGTCGAGGTAATGCGCCTCCGCCACCTCGGTCATCGACCCCGCCGCTTTGCCTGCCGCGAGTAAAATGAGCCGGCCCGAAGGCGGCGGCGGTAGCAGCGAAGGAAGGCAAGACGCCGGATGTGCCGCGGCTACCGCAATGCGATACAACTCTGCGAGAAAAGCGCGCAGGGGATGATTCATCCTTCGATCATAGCTGCCCACCCGCTGGAAAATCTGCTTATAATTGTTTGACTGGCTCAGCTCCGGCAACGGCCGGGAATTTTAAGCCGAGCCGGCCCTGCCGTCGCCGCAGGGGTGCGGACGACGGCCACTAAACGCGCGGATCAAGCGCTATCCAACGACAACAAGATGACTCTCGAGGGAGAGAAACGCATGGCTGCAACAGCATTCACAATTAACGGCAAAGCGGCGAGCGTCGAGGCAGAGCCCGACACGCCTTTGCTTTGGGTGGTGCGCGAGCATTTGAATTTGACGGGTACCAAATTCGGCTGCGGCTCCGGTCTATGCGGCGCCTGCACCGTCCACATCGACGGCAAGGCGGTGCGCTCATGCCAGATTTCCGTGTCGAAGGTGGCGGGCAGGAAGGTCACGACCATCGAAGGTCTCGCGCCGAACGGGCAGCACCCGCTTCAGAAGGCGTGGGTCGCTGAGCAAGTGCCGCAGTGCGGCTACTGCCAGTCAGGGCAGATCATGCAGGCGGCGGCGCTGCTCGCTACGAACAAGAAACCGACCCGCGAACAGATCGTTGCGCATATGGATGGCAACATTTGCCGTTGCGGCACCTATCCGCGCATCGTGCGCGCCATTCAACGCGCCGCTCGGGAGGCCTGAACCATGACCATTCACATCAAAAACGGTTCGCTCGACACCAGCATCAGCCGGCGCGGATTTGTTGCCGGCGCCACCAGCCTCACTTTCGCCTTCACGCTCGGCGGCTTAGGCCGCGGCGGAGCGGCGCTCGGCGCGACACAACCGACCAAGTTCAATGCGTTTGTCAGCATCGCCGCCGACAACACCATCACCGTCATATGCCCCAGTGCAGAAATGGGGCAGGGCGTCTACACGTCGTTGCCGTTGATTCTGGCGGAAGAACTGGACGCAGACTGGTCCAAGGTCAAAACTGAGTTCGCGCCCGCTAATCCAAAGGTTTACGGCAACTATCATCGTCTGTTCGAAGGCGCGCAGATCACTGCCGCGAGTGTTGCGGTCGCGGGCTATTTCACGCCGCTTCGCATGGCCGGCGCGCAGGCGCGCAAGGTGCTGCTCGACGCGGTGGCGGAGAAGTGGAAAGTGCCGGTGAGCGAGCTCACAACCGACAAAAGCACGATCACCCACAAGAAGTCCGGCCGCAAGATCAGCTACGGCGAGGTCGTTGCCTTCGCCGCTGTTCCGGCCGAGCCACCGAAGGTCAGCGAAGCCGATCTCAAGAAGCCGTCGCAGTTCAAGCTGATCGGCCGCAAGGATATCGGCCGCAGCGACGTGCCGTTGAAGGTGAACGGCTCGGCAAAATACGGCATCGATGTGCAGGTGCCGGGCATGGTCTACGCCTCGGTGCTCCAATCGCCGATGGAAGGTGCCAAGCCGAAGGACGTAAACGTCCCCGATGTCATGAAAGTGAAGGGTGTGACCAAGGTCATTCCGCTGCCATTCGGTGTGGCGGTCATCGGCGACACCGTCGAGGCCACACGCGCGGGCGTGCAAGCGCTTAGAGTCACATGGGACACGAGCGGTGCAACCGCCGCCGGCTTCGACTCGGACAAGGCCAAAGAAGACTATGCGGCCAAGGCCAAGGATTCGAACGCTGAGACCAAAGTCGAGTATCAGGTCGGCGACGTGAAAGCCGGCCTCAGTGGCGCGGTGAAGACGGTGGAGGCGGGATATTGGTCCGAATACACCTACCACGCTCAGATGGAGCCAATGAACGCCGTCGCGCAGGTTTCGGAGGATGGTAAGTCAGCCGATATCTGGACTGGCACGCAGTTCGGCGCGTTGGCCGCGCTGATCATTTCCGGCATCCTGAAGACAACGCCGGATCAAGTCAGGATCCATCAGCAGTTCCTTGGCGGTGGCTACGGCCGCCGCATCTGGCCGGATGCCGCCATCCAGGCGACCATCCTGTCCAACATCACCAAGAAGCCGGTGAAGTTGATCCTCACGCGTGAGGAAGATATCGCCGCTGCCCGTCCGCGGCCGATGACGCACCATCTGCTCAAGGCAGGGCTCGACGCCAAGGGCAACGTGGTCGGCTGGCATCATCGTCTCGTGTCCGAGAACGTCGACGCGGTCGCGGCTCCGCCGCGATTCAAGGCGACGGGCGGCAAGGATTACATCGGCGCGCGCGGCCTCGACCAGGCATTTTACGCCATCCCGAACGCATTGGCCGAATATGTGCGGGAGGATCGCGGGATGCGCGTGCATGCCTGGCGCGGCATCGGATCCGGCTACAACAAGTTCGCCGCCGAAGCCTTCCTCGATGAAGTGGCACAGGCGGCCAGCAAAGACCCGCTGGACATGCGTCTTGAGCTGACCAAGGACAAGCCGCGCGCTAACGCGGTGATCAAGGCAGTGGCCGAGATGTCGGATTTCAAACGCAAGCGCCCCGGCCACGGTATGGGCATTGCGTTCTCCGACTATCACGACACGCTATCGGCGGGCGTAGCCGAGATCTCGCTCGATCAGAAGACGGGCAAGATCAAGGTCCATAATTACTGGATCGCGGTCGATCCAGGCCTGGTCGTCCAGCCGGATCATGTTCATGCCCAGCTTGAAAGCGCGGTGATCTACGGCTTGAGCGCCGCACTGATCGAGCAGTTTGCGGTCAAGGATGGCATGGTCCAGGCCACTAACTTCGATAGCTATCCTGTCATGCGCATGAGCGAAGTGCCGGAAATACACACCAAGATTGTCGCCACCAATAATGCGCCGAGCGGCATGGGCGAGATTGGTGTGGTGACGGTCGCTCCGGCGATTGCCAATGCAATGTTCCAGCTCACGGGCAAGCGGTTCCGCCACCTGCCCATGACCGCAGAGCGAGTGAAGAAAACGCTGGCGTAGGTGCGACGCAAATCGACACCCGCCGCGTTCCAGACTGGGAGGCGGCGGGTTTCGTATGACAACAGAGAGGACCACCGCCGGTGATCGATAACATCGTTCAAATCGACGTTCGTGACGAAACATCGATAGGTGTACGTATATATCGGCCCGATGGCGCTGGTCCTTATCCGGTCTTATTTGGTGCGGCGCCCTACCGTTTCGACAACAACAGTCTTCCGGCGAGTGCACAATTTCTCTGGCGCGAGACCGGCCCAATCGAGTGGTATGTCGAGCAAGGCTACGCCTATGTCCATATGGATGTGCGCGGCAGCGGTCGATCGGGCGGCCACTTCGAATTTCTTGGCCGGCGCGAACAACAGGACCTTTACGACGTTATCGAATGGATCGGCAGGCAGTCCTGGTGCAATGGCAAGGTCGGCGGAATTGGTCAGTCGTATTTTTGCATGCTGCAATGGTTTATGGGCGCGCTCGCGCCGCCTTCGCTCGCATGCATTGCCGCGCATGACGGCTTGGCCGATCTTTACCGCGCTGGCACCTATCACGGCGGCATTCCGTGCGATTTCTTCCCCGGTTATTGGTGGTATCAGAACCGTTTCATCAACCGCTTCCCCGCTGCCGGTCCGGCGCGCGATCAGGAAACCGACCTGACGCAATTGGTTGCGGCACATCCAACCTGCGATGATTTCTGGCGCGAGCGCAGCGCCTGGGATGTGCTCGATCGCATCAAGGTCCCCCTTTATTCGAGCGGTGTTTGGGCAAAGATGCAGCTGCACACACGGGGCAACATTGACGGCTATGCACGTGCGACGGGGCCGAAGAAGCTGCGCATGTCCGGGGTGCCTAATGCCTGGGCGGCGGCGGCAGAATTCTCCAGTGTCGAATTTCACCGAAACGTGCTGCTGCCGTTCTACGATCACTACCTCAAAGGCAAGCAGACCGATTATTTAGCCCGCCCCAACGTTGAATATGCGGTGCGGGGTTCGAATATTGTGCGTAAGGCCGATAGCTGGCCGCCGCCGGGCATCCGCTACACGCGCTGGTACCTCAACGCTTCGCCGTCCGGCAGCGTAACGTCTTTGAATGATGGTGGTTTGTCTCCGCAGCCCGCGAGCGGTGCAGCCTCGACGACCTACAAATATCCCAATCCGGGGTGGGTCTCCGGCGTTGTCGGCTTCGGTCCGGGAGGGCCTCCCGGCGGCTTTGATCCGGCCCGCCGCGTTCTGACATTCACGACCGGGGCGCTCGACAGCGACATGGAAATTTGCGGGCCGACCAAACTTATCCTTTACGCATCATCGACGGCGCGGGACACTGATTTCTTCATCAAGCTCACCGATCAATTCCCACAGTCGCCCGACGACCGCGCAAAGGGACTCAATCCGTTCGCCGAGCTCATCACGCGTGGATGGCTGCGCGCATCGCACCGCGCGCTCGATCCCGCACGCAGCACCGACTTGGTGCCGTACCACAGCCATTCTGACCCGCAGCCGCTGGTACCGAATGAAATTTACAAATTCGAGATCAGTCTTGAGCCCATGGCTTACCTCATCAAGCAAGGCCATCGGCTCCGGCTCGAGATCGTCAATGGCGATTCACCGGCAACCGAAATCCTGTGGTCGCATTACTACCGCCCCGACAAGATCGGCAGCGACACGATCCATCACGATGCGGCGCATCCATCGGAACTGGTGCTGCCGGTGTCGCCCACGCCATCTTGATGCGGCGGCCCCGCTTTTCATGACATCACCGCTGGCATAGCATTCGTCCCAGGGTCGCAACGGCCAATCGAAAAAATCGGCCCAGGGGAGGCAACTATGGCGGACAAGGTCGTTCCGGTTTCGCGGCTGCTCGACGAGCGCGGGTTGAGCTCGTTTCAGATCAAATTGATTATCTGGTCATTCTTCATCGTTCTCATCGACGGTTACGACATCGCTGCTATCGCTTTTGCCGCACCTAGCCTTGTCAAGGAATGGGCGTTGAGGCCGGGCGCACTTGGGCCGGTGTTCAGCGCAAGCCTTATCGGCATTTTGTTTGGTTCGGCCCTGTTCGGTTGGGTCGGAGACCGCTACGGCCGCAAGACGGCGTTGGTCTGGTCCAACCTGCTCTTTGGCGTCTTCACGCTGGCTGCAGCCTATTCGACCAATCTCGACCAGATGTTCTGGCTGCGCCTTCTGGCGGGTCTTGGCATTGGCGGCGTTATCCCGAATGTCGTTGCCATCAATGCCGAATCCGCGCCGCGCAAATTACGTGCGACTCTTGCGATCATCGCGGTTGGATGTGTACCGGTCGGCGGCGCTATCCCGGGTTTTGTGGCGGCGGCGCTTGTGCCGCAACACGGGTGGCAGATCATCTTCATGATCGGCGGAATCGTGCCGCTCCTGATTGCGATTGCCGCACAAATTGGCATGCCGGAATCGATCAAGTACATGGCGCTCCACGAAAGCCAGCGCAGCAAGATGGAGCGTTTGATCAATGCGATCAGTCCCGGTTATCCCGTTTCCCCAAACGCAAAATTTGTCATCGAGGATGAGCAGCAATTCCCGGGCTTCAATCCGAAGTACCTCTTTGGCCAGGGACTTGCGGTTATCACGCCGCTGCTCTGGCTGCTGTTTGCGCTGAACCTCATGGGCTATTTCTTCCTGCTCAGCTGGACGCCGACGCTGATGACCGCGGCCAAGCTGCCGCCGACGACCGTGGCGCTCGCCGGCGCGAGCTTGCAGGTCGGCGGCACGGTTGGGGCCCTTTTGCTCTGCTGGTGGCTGCAACGGCACCGTTTCCTGGCCATCGCGATTATGTTCGCGGTCGCCGTTCCAGTGGTCGGTTCGATAGGATTCGCTGGCCTGACGTCGCAATCCGCGCTGCTGATCGCAACGTTTTTTGCCGGGTTCCTGGTGCTCGGCATCCAGTCGGGCATCAACGTCGTAGGGGCGCTGATCTATCCCACCTCCCTGCGCGCCAACGGCTCGGGATGGCAACTGGGCATCGGGCGCATCGGGTCAATCGTCGGCCCGCTGGTTGGCGCATTGTTCGTCGGCATGCCGGTGCAGCAACTTTATATGTGGTCGGCGCTTCCGTTCGTCGCAGGCGCGGTTGTCTGCTTCGCGATCCACCGACTCAATACCGCGCGCCTCGCTGCACATCCTGAATTGGTCAAGGCGCAATAACGCTTCGTGGTGCTTGAATTGTCAAAACGGCTCGTAAGCACGCAAGGCGGGAATGACGTTTTCGCCAAACAGACGTATCGAGCGCATCAGATCGGGCTCCGGCAGGTCTGAGAAATTGAACTCGCCCATGAAGACGTTGAACAGGCCGGCTTGCGCGGTCGCATGGATTTTTCGGGCAACCGTGTCCGGCGAGCCGATGAACACCAATTCATGCTTCATCAGATAATCAGCATCGAACAAGTTGGCCATGATCTCCGATGCGCCCGGCTCGCCACGGCCGATGAATTTCTTGGAGTGTTCGCGCACGCGCTCTTCGAAAGTCTCGCCAGGTTTCGGCGGTGGCAAGAAGCCCTCATAGGCGCGCGCTGCGCGCGCCAGGGCGACATCGAGTGCTCTCTGATCTGACTCGTCGACGTAAACAATGGTGCAATAGGCAATCTTCGGCGGCTGCGACCAGCCGGCCGTCGTCCAGTCCGCGAGAAATCTGCGATAGCGGGGAGCGGCGTCGGCCCGCGGATAAACCAGAAAATACCCGGGATTTATTCCGTGCCGCGCGCAAAATTCGAGCGTTTGCGGGTCGCGGCTCATCATCCATAGTGGCGGATGCGGCTTCTGCAACGGAGGCACCGCGAGTCGGGCGCTCTCGGTGTGGTGGACATCGCCGTGAAAGGAAAACGGCTGCCTTTCGCCAAAAGCCGCCCGCAAGTATTCGACAAATTCGAGTGTCGGAGATTTGCGTAAATTGTAGTCGAGACCGAATGGCTTGAAATAATCAGGGTTGATGCCCGGTACGAGACCGAGCTCCATGCGGCCGCCCACTATCTGATCAACGAGCGCAATTTCCTCCGCCAGACGCAACGGATGGTACAGCGGCACGACGTAACCCATCGGTCCGACGCGCATGCGCCGCGTGCGTGCTGCGGCGCCGACCACATAGAGGCTGGGCGATGAAATCCAGCTTTCGTCCGGCCGAAAGTGGTGTTCTACGCAGAAGCCATAGTCAAAACCGAGCTCGTCACATAACTGAAGTTCGCGCCATAGCTCCTCATAACGTTCATGCGGGGTCATGCCTGGCTTGCCCCAGACATGAGAAAAATGGGCGAACTTCACTCTATTAACTCCTCAAGTCCCGGCCGCCCCGTTTGGGGCCTTCAAAGGCGCACGGGGCATGTCTATGTTTCCTACAGTGGAGGACACCATTATGGACGACAAGACCCGCACCGAGCTGGAAGCCGCAGTCTACCGGCGGCTGGTCGAGCACCTGCGTTCGCGCACCGATGTGCAGAACATTGACCTGATGAATCTCGCCGGCTTCTGCCGCAACTGCCTATCGAACTGGATGAAGGATGCCGCCGATGCCAAAGGGCTCCCGATGAGCAAGGATGAGAGTCGTGAGATCGTCTACGGCATGCCCTTTGATGAATGGCGCAAGAAATACCAGAAAGAGGCTTCATCTGAGCAGAAAACGGCATTCGAAAAGTCCAGACCTCAGCACTAGTTGTCGCCTTTTGGTTGTGAACAGCGTGGATGACGACGTCCTTGCCTTGACCTGAGGGCGTCCAATTCAGAAAGCTTCTTGGTGAAATGGCGGGCGTGACCCGCCGTGCGTAGTCAAGGAGACGTCGATGCCTGCCACCGCCGCGGCTGGGAAAGAAGCACCAGCCACCCGTTTCGCCAAAGATCAGCTGAAAGCCTTCATCGAACGAATCGAACGTCTCGAAGAAGAAAAAAAGGCGACGTCCGACGATATCCGCGACGTCTACGCCGAGGCGAAAGGCACCGGCTTCGACACGAAGGCCCTGCGTACGATCGTGCGCCTGCGCAAGCTGGATACGGACGAACGCCGCGAGCAGCAGGAAGTGCTCGACACGTACCTCCACGCACTCGGCATGGCGAACTAGGGGTCAGCGCAGCGACGCGGTCGACTGCAATCTGAACGAGGTGGTGGCCACGAACACCACTGCCGGGCCATTGAAATGGTTGGCTACCATGCCGAGGTGCGGATCGGTCGAGAATGTCATCGCCACCGAAAGCGACGGCTTGTACAGAAGCTCTTGCAGTGGCCGCATATCGACCGCGCCAAGCCGTGTCGCGGTCATGTAGTTGCTGAAGCTCGGAGTGAGCATTGCTGCGCGCAGCCACGGGCTTTCGAGGCTACGTTCAGTCCTCGCCAATGCCGCCGCCAGCGGGGGTTTCTCCGCGACGGTCGTGTTGCCTTGAGCCGGCATGATGCTGGCTTCCTTCGGTAAATCCGGAAGACGCGAGCCCATCGGCCGGGCGCGAGCCGGTGACGAAGCTTCTGATTCAGTGGCATAGGCGAGGGCGGTGCTACCGGTGGTGTTCGGTGTGGCGCTGGCGGTCTCATACGTCGTGGGTGAGGCCATCGCCGTCGGCAATTCCGGGCCGCTCTGCACCGCTCCGCGCCAATAGCCGCGGGTGTCAAACAGGTTGCCACCGAGCGACGCCGTCACGAAGGCAGGTGAGGCTGGCTTCGGCGTAACCGCGGCAACCGCGACCGGTTTCGGGCGCGCAGGCGGCAACGGCACGATACGTTCGACGGTTACCGGGTTCGCTTTCGGTGGACTCAAGCTTGCGACCGCCATCGGCGCGCGCGCGTTCTTCGGTACTGGTTCCTCGCTGATCTCGTCGGGGTCCTTTGCGCCGAACAGCCGGGCGAACAGGCTGCGCTTGGGCCGTTCTGCTCCTTGCTCTGCGCGTGCAGTAATCACGCCAGCCTCGCGCGCAGCTTCAAGAGAGGTCTCTGAGGGCTTGCCGCCACGCCGCTCGACGTCGGCGAGGGCAAGGGTGTAGCCGCGCAGAGGCTGCCCGTCCGAAGGGATATGCACGGTGCGGCCATCGGGAAAGACTTTTGCCAGTTGGTCGTGCGTCATACGTGGCCAGTGCCGGATGGTGCCCGTGTCCATGTGCACGAAGGGCGAACCGGAAGTCGGATAGAAGCCGACACCGCCACGCTGGAGACGCAGGCCAACTTCGCGAATTTTCTCCAATGGCACGCCGGGGATGAAGAAATCCATCGCCTGGCCGTTAATGTGTTGACTGAACTGCGCCACCCCGCTCGAACGCGCGCGCAGCATCGAGTTGGTTTCCGGCGAGCGGTAGCCGCAGACGACGTCGATCGGCTGCGTTGCGCCGACCTCGCGGTACGCTTCCCACAACAGATCGAACAGATGCGGATCCATGTGGGTTGATTGCTCTTTGCGCCAGTCGCGCATGAACCAGTCGAGTTTCTTCAGCGCGGCATCGTCGTAACGGCCGTTGCGCTTGAAGGTGACGGAGATGTCTTCGCCGGTGTGAAGATGATGGAAGGAGAGAGTGCGAGTGTCGCCTTCGGCGCTGGCGTTCTGCAGCGCCTCGTTGGCGCCGAGCATGAACAACCCGGCCACGCCCAATCGGACGCCGGCACGCGTCAAAGTCACAACGAGTGAACGCTCGCGCGACGCGTCAATAGTCACAGCTTCAATCCGTGAAGGTGTCCGTCCCACGTCGCCGCCACGTCCCCTCGGGCTGCCGTGACGGCAACCCCGTGAGTGTTCATCGGGATCGGTTAATGTGACCTTAGCGCCGTTCCCCGTCCGGCCCCTCACTATCCGGGCAATTTGGCCGAAAACTAGGCGTTTCTGGAACTTCGCTGGGGAATTGTCGTGCCAAAACGGGAACAAAGCCCCAGTTTTTCAGCATTTTGGACGATCCCGCCTGGATGGGCTGATTCGACTATTGGGCCGCCACGTCCTCGCCGAGGCCAAGGCCTTCCAATTTGCGATAGAGGGTCGAGCGACCGATTCTGAGTCGTCGTGCAACCTCGGACATCTGCCCACGATAGTGCGAAATGGCAAAGCGGATGGCATCACGCTCGATATCGTCGAGCGGGCGCACGTCCCCGCGCGCGTCGGTAAGCGGCAACGAATGCGCGACCGGAGTCGCTACGTGCCGGGCGCTTTCAGTCTCAGGCCACGATGACACCATGGCCGGCGAAGGCTCTATCAGCGGCTGAGTGAAAGGTGCGTCGGCGGCAACTTGAGCGGCGACTTGTGGGAATTCATTGATGCCAATCTCCTCGCCGTCGGCAAGCACCACTGCACGGAAGATCGCGTTCTCAAGCTGACGCACATTGCCCGGCCAATGATAGGCGGCAAGAAGTGCGATGCCGCTCGAGCTGATGGCGCGTATGCGTTTGCTCTCTTCTGCGACAATGCGGGTAAGAAAGTGACGGGCGAGCTCAGGGATGTCGTCACGCCGCGACCGCAGTGGCGGCACCGATATCGGAAAGACATGCAAGCGGTAGAACAAGTCCTCCCTGAAACGGCCGGCCTTCACGTCCGCTATGAGGTCACGGTTGGTCGCAGAAATGATGCGCACATCGACTTTGACCGATCTGTGCCCGCCGACAGGCTCGATTTCGCCTTCCTGCAACGCCCGCAGGAGCTTCACCTGCGCCGGCCCCGGTAATTCACCGACCTCGTCGAGGAACAGCGTGCCGCCATCGGCCTCCACGAATTTTCCAGTATGCTTTTCGGTGGCTCCCGTAAAAGCACCTTTCTCGTGCCCGAACAAAATCGACTCGACCAGATTCTCCGGCAACGCGCCGCAATTGACCGCCACGAACGGCTTCGCACGCCGCGTCCCGCTGCCGTGAATCGCGCGTGCAATTAATTCCTTGCCCACGCCGGACTCGCCTTCGATCAACACCGGAATTGCGGATGCTGCCGCTTTCTCAGCCGCCTTGAGCACTGGCTGCATAGCCGATGAACGTGTGATCACATCGGCAATTGACAGCGTGCCATTGTGCTTGCGCTTGAGCCGCTGTAATTCGCCCGCCAGCGCTTTGGTGGTGAGTGCGTTTCGCAGAGATACCTGGAGGCGCTCGACGCTTGCTGGCTTGACCACGAAGTCGATTGCGCCCGAGCGCATGGCCGACACCACATTGTCGATGCCGCCATGAGCGGTTTGTACGATGACGGGAATATTCAGACCGGCCTCGCGCATCCGTGCGAGCACGCCCAGGCCGTCGAGATCTGGCATCACCAAATCGAGCACTACGCCGTCGATGCGTGGAGCCTCAGGCCCGATCAGCAGCGCAATTGCGGCGTCGCCACTTTCGGCAACCATCGGCTGATAGCCGAAACGCTGAACCATGGCTTCGAGTAAACGCCGCTGAACGGGATCGTCGTCGACGATAAGCACGACTTCGGGCATGGGACCCTCACGCACATACTGTGCCGAATTGGTGCAATGTCGTCGGTCTGGCTTAATGGGGTGTTAAGATGTGTAGCGAAAGGAACAGCCGCTATTTCTGTTTTGCCCCCGGACGCCCGCCCGCCTGGAGCCTGGGCGCGACTGAACTCCACACATAGACCAGCGCGCCCGCGAGCAGCAAAGCCAGCACAAACCAGCCCGCGATAAATCTGGTGTGGGGAATACGGTCGAAAGCTTCAGCTAAATGACCAAATACGGTCGACAATGGGTTACCTCGCCGGGCGCCGCATCATCACATTTAACCTGGTCCGCGCCGCGACGGTATAGCCGCGTTCGGCTAGCGCAGAAAAAAGATCATCGCGCCATGAATTGCGAGCATCCTCAATGACCAGCAGTTTTGGCCACAGCGATTGTTCTGATTCTTTGAAAAATGGAATCAGAATTCGGTCCTCTGCGCCTTCAACGTCGATTTTCAGAGCGTCAATTGACGTAATGCCCTCCTGTCTCAATACCTCCAAGAGCGTGCGGCATTCGACCTTCGTAATGGTGTTATCGGCGCTGTCCTTTGCGGTCGCCGGTCGAGCGTAAGTCCCCCCTCTATCGTGTTCGCCGACGTTGAGGACCACCATTCCCGCACTTTCTCCGAGCGCGATTGGCACAACCCGAATCGGAATCCCGGCATTTGCGGCAACGTTAAACCGGAGGCGCTTGAGATTTTCTGTTTCAGGTTCGACGGCGATAATCTTCGCCGTTTCTCCGGCCTGCGATGCAACCAGGAGGGAGAACAATCCAACATTGGCGCCGATATCAATGAATACGAAAGGCCGGGACGCCGCCTTGGCCTTGTCGATGTCGGCGAAGAGTTCTTTCCGCTCGCCGGTTTCATACATTTGCGGCGTGAAGAGCGCTCCTTTTCGCATCCATTGCGGCGCGGGTGCAGCCGCATTCGCAAGCCCCACCGCACGACGTCCAGGCCGTCATCATCTGGAATGCGCATGGTGACGAGACGGCGCAAACCGATTGCGACGCGGAGGCCCAGCCAATTGTCCGGCAAACGGCTGGTTGCGGCGATGACGGCGCGATCGAGCCATCCGGGCGTTCGCGCCCCATAAGGTTCTGTCATTTGCAAATCTGCTCGGAAGCGTTGAATCAAGGCTATAGCACCATATCCCGCCCCGCCAATGATCGGACACGTTGCAATGGTTGGGCTTGCAGGAGATACATGAGGGGGAAATTTCTTTGCCTGCCATCGCATCGCCATGAGTGGCGGTCTAGATGCTAATCTCCAGTTAGTTAGTCTTCCCTTCCAACGATCACCCTCATGCCAAAAGCCTCGTCCCGACACAAACCGATGAAGACATCGAAGCTCGGTGCATTACCCGAGTGGAATCTGAGCGATCTCTATACCGGTCTCGACAGCCCGGAGATCAAGCGCGATCTGGAGCGGGCCGACAACGATTGCACAGCCTTCGAGCAGGAGTTCAAAGGACGCCTGGTCGCAATGGCGGCAGGGGAAGGTGCCGGACGTGCGCTCGCCGAGGCGGTCAAACGCTACGAAGGGATCGACGACCGGCTGGGCCGGCTTATCTCTTATGCGTCGCTCGTTTACGCCGGCAACACGACCGACCCCGTTCGTGCCAAGTTCTATGGCGATGTTCAGGAGCGCATCACCGCTGCGTCGCTGCATCTGCTGTTTTTCACGCTTGAACTCAACCGCATCGACGACGCGCAGCTCGAGGCTGCCATGCGTGATCCAGCGCTCGGCCACTACCGGCCCTGGCTGGAAGATGTGCGGAAGGAGAAGCCCTATCAGCTTGAAGACCGGGTCGAGGAGCTCTTTCACGAGAAGTCAGTGACGGGCTATTCGGCCTGGAACAGGCTGTTCGACGAGAGCATCGCGGGATTACGATTCAAGATCGCCGGAAAGTCGCTGGCGATCGAGCCAACTCTCAATTTGCTGCAAGATGTCGACGGCAAGAAGCGCAAGGCGGCAGCCGAGGCGCTGGCCACGACCTTCAAGGAAAATTTGCGCCCGTTTGCGCTGATCACGAACACGCTCGCCAAGGACAAGGAAATTTCCGATCGCTGGCG
>DAHUXA010000280.1 GCA_027307405.1 Hyphomicrobiales bacterium
AAATGGAGGGCCGAAGGGGCTGCGATCCTTGAGAAAATCAACCGCGCCGTACTCGATAAGCTGGAGACTGCCTGAGTTGTTTTAGGGCAATTGAGAGTCAGGACACTAGGAGCCTGTCCGAATAGTCGCTGGCGTTTTTGCGGCGAGTCTGATTCTGATTTTCTGCATGAGCAAGCCTTTCCGGCCCTGGAACATCGATCAGGTGCAGCTTCTTCCGCCGAGTGTGCAGGATTATGTGCCGAAGGATCACCTGTCGCGATTCATCGTGGCGCTGGTGCGCGAGAGCCTTGATTTAAAGGAGATCAGGGCGAGCTATGCGAGCGATCTCGGCCAGCCGCCCTTCGATCCCTGGATGATGACGGCGCTACTTTTGCACGCCTATGCCAGCGGCCTTTATTCCTCGCGCCGGATCGCCAAGGCCTGCGGCGAGCGGGCGGACTTCATGATGATCGTGGCGCTCGATACGCCGGATTTCCGCACCATCAGCGATTTCCGTAAACGCCACCTGAAGGCGCTTGCGAACCTTTTCGTTCAGGTGTTGAAGCTCGCGGAGGCGGCAGGACTTGTGAAGCTCGGCCACGTCGCGCTCGACGGGACCAAGATCAAGGCTAACGCCTCCAAGCATAAGGCGATGAGCTACGAGCGCATGAAGAAACGGGAGGCGGAGCTTGCATCCGAGGTGGACCGCTGGCTTGCCGCCGCCGAAGCGGCGGATGCGGAGGAAGACAAGCTCCACGGTAAGACCAAGCGGGGCGATGAGATGCCGGACTGGGTTGCCGATAAAAAGAAGCGGATCGAGAAGATAAGAGAAGCCAAAGCCGCGCTGGAGGCGGAAGCCAAAGCCGCAGCCGAGGAAGAGCGGCGTATCGAGGCTGAAAAACAAAGCCAGCGCGAAGCCGAAGGCCGTAAGAAGCCGGGCAAACCGCCGACGCCGCCTTCGGACGAACCAGACCCGAAGGCGCAACGCAACTTCACCGATCCCGAAAGCCGTATCCTAAAAACCAAGGATGGCTTCATCCAGGGCTATAACGCTCAAGCCGCTGTCGATGGACAAGCGCAGATTATCGTGGCGCACACCCTGACGCCAAGCATGAGCGATCAAGGCCAACTCGGGCCGCTCCTCGATGGCCTTGAGGCAAGCCTCGGACGCAAACCCAGGCAAGCATCAGCCGATAGCGGCTACCTGAGCGAGGCCAATCTCGCGGGTCTCGAACTCCGGGGCATCGACGGCTACATCGCTACGGGTCGCGCCAAACACCCCACGGCCGGGAACGGTAAGGCCGGCGGGCCGCTGACGCAGGCGATGCGAAAGAAAATCGCCGATGGCGGCTTCGAAACACCCTACAGGCTCCGGAAGCAGATCGTGGAACCCGTGTTCGGACAGATCAAACAGGCAAGGGGCTTCCGGCAGTTCCTGTTGCGGAGCGTAGAAAAAGTGCGCGCCGAATGGGCAATGATCTGCACCGCCCACAACCTCACAAAGCTCGCAAAGGCCGCATGAGAGACCTATCCTATCAGTATCGTACCGCCGAATGAGCTATCTGGACAGGCTCCTAGTCCCGACTCTCAATCGCCGTAAAATAACTCACGCGGCCTCCAGCTTATCGAGTGCGGCGCGGGCGCGGTTGATTTTCTCAAGGATCGCAGCCCCTTCGGCCTTCCATTTAGAGGGGCGCGGATTGGCATTGCGTCCTGCGAGATAGACCTTGATGTCGCTCACGAGTTCGCCGACCGAAGCGAAGCTGCCGGTCCGGATGACGTCCTCTGTCAGATCGGCGAAGAAGCGCTCGACAAGGTTCATCCAGGACGACGAGGTTGGCGTGAAGTGGGACTTGAAGCGCTTATGACGGCCAAGCCACGCCTTGACCTTTGGGTGCTTGTGAGTGGCGTAGTTATCCTGGATCAGATGGATGTCGAGGTTTTTGGGCGTTTCGCGATCGATCTGCTTCAGGAACCGCAGCCATTCGACATGGGTGTGTCGCTCCTCGGTACGCGCGATCAGCTTGCCCTCGATGGTGTTGAGGGCGGCGAACAGAGTCACCGTGCCATGGCGTTTGTAATCGTGCGTCATCGTGCGCGGCCTCTTCGGCGCCAGCGGCAACCCGAGTTGCGTGCGCTCCAGCGCCTGGCACTGGCTTTTCTCGTCGCAGCACAGTACCAGCGCTTTCGCTGGGGGGTCGAGGTAGAGCCCGATCACGTCCCAGAATTTCTCCTCGAACTTCGGATCGTTCGAGAGCTTGAAGGTCTTGGTGACATGCGGCTTCAGATCGTTCTTCGCCCAGATGCGCTGCACCGTGCTGTGGGACATGCCGGCGTGGCGGCCCATGGTGCGCACGCTCCAGCGAGTGCGGCCTTCCAGCGGCCGGGTGGCCTCGGTGATGACGCGCTCGATCTTCGCCGCTGGGATGGACGGCTTGCGGCCGCGGCCTGTTTTGTCCTTGAGGCCCTCGAGCCCAAATCGCTCAAAGCGGTTCGACCACATTGACACCGTAGGCATCGACGTATTCGTCCGTCCGGCCACGTCCTTGATTCTCAAACCGTCAAGCCGCAACAGAATGATTTTGGACCGGAAGCGGTCGCGGTGAGCGCTCGTCGACGCTTTGGCTCTCCGCTCCAATTCTGCCCGCACGTCCTCGCTCGCAATCATCACTTTGATTGGTCTTGCCATCCCCCCACTCCCGGTTGCGAGCCGAAATAGGGGTTATGTAAACTGATTTGCGAGACGGCACACTAGAATGCGAAGAAATCTGCATGTTTCGCCCGTGGGGAGTTACGACTGAAAGAACGGCCCGCAAAGCAAACCTCAAGCCCCCGCACCAAAATCAATACCCTTGCCGCAGGACTACCAGCATTTTAAAGAAGCCCAAAGATACCATTTCCAGTATCTGTTTCAAGTAAGGTAGTTTTTGGCAACCC
>DAHUXA010000281.1 GCA_027307405.1 Hyphomicrobiales bacterium
CGCCCGAAAGGTGATCGGCATGGGCGTGCGTCTCCAGCACCTGAACTATTTTGATGCCGCGTTGTTGCGCATCGGCCAGGATCGCGTCGGCTGAAGCGAAGGCCGCTTTGCCGCTGCGGAAATCGTAGTCGAGCACCGGATCGATCACTACTCCTTCCATAGTGGCTGCGTCCCACACCAAATAGCTGACGGTATTGGTCGGCTCATCAAAAAACGCTCGGATTTCGGGTTTTGCTGTCGCGGACATTTGACGCTTCCGTTTGTTCATTGCTGGACTTGACTTATATATTAGCACTTACTAATTTAGCAATGTCTAATTTACGGGAGACACACCAATGCCTCAACTCGGGCTGCGACGCCCCAGTCCCTTGCAGAAAGCCGCGATCGCCGACTTCGAGCGCAAGGCGGCGGAGGCCGCAGGTCTGCTTAAGCTGCTCGCCAACGAAAACCGTCTTTTGATCCTGTGTCGGCTCGCGATCGCCGGCGAAGTATCGGTTGGTGATCTCGCGGACGCTGTGGATCTAAGCCAATCGGCGCTGTCCCAGCATCTCGCCAAGATGCGCGAAGACGGCCTGCTCGCAACACGGCGCGAAGCCCAGACCGTGTTCTACCGCATCTTGGACCCGAACGCCGCGCGCCTGCTCGCGCTACTCAAGAACATTTATTGCCCGTGAGACGGGCCAACCAAAAGCAAGCTGGAGAAAACTATGGCTAACCTACAAGTAATTTCGCCCGCCCGTGCCGTCCAACTTGTGCGCGAGGGCGCGGTGCTGATCGATATCCGTGAAGCCGACGAACATGCGCGCGAGCGCATTCCCGGCGCCCGCCATCACGCGTTGAGTCGTATCGATGCCGATAGTCCCGCGCGCGCCGGCGACAACGTGCTGGTTTTTCATTGCCGCTCCGGCGCGCGCACCAAGGGTAGCGCCGCTCGACTCGCCTCCGTGGCGCCGAAATGCGAGACCTACATTCTTGAGGGTGGCCTCGACGCCTGGAAGAAAGCGGGATTGCCGGTCACACTCGACCGCAGCCAGCCGATCGATATTATCCGGCAGGTGCAAATTGTGGCTGGAAGCCTAGTGCTGTTGGGCGTCGTACTCGGCGTATTGGTCGCGCCCGGCTTCTATGCATTGTCGGGCTTTGTTGGTGCCGGACTGCTGTTCGCTGGCATCAGCGGCTTTTGCGGTATGGCGCGCCTGCTCGATGCAATGCCATGGAATCGGCGCACGCTTAGCCCTGCCAAATGACGATCCTGCAAGGCCTCTTGTCGATCGCCTCGGGCAGCCTCGTTGGCTTCACACTGGGATTAGTCGGCGGCGGGGGCTCGATTCTGGCCGTGCCGTTGCTGGTCTATGTGGTCGGTGTACCCTCACCGCATATCGCTATCGGCACCAGTGCGGTCGCAGTTGCAGCAAGTGCAGCCGCCAACCTCGCCGGCCACGCGCGAGCCAAGACCGTGAAATGGCCCTGCGCGATTGTGTTTGCGCTTGCTGGGATCGCCGGCGCCGCCGGCGGCGCGCAACTTGGCAAGATGGTCGATGGCGGACGTTTGCTCGCTTTATTCGGCGTGCTGATGGTGGTTGTCGGCCTTGCGATGTCGCGGCCGCGCAAGTCGGGCGGTAATCCTGACGTCGCGCTCACCCGCGAAAGCATATTGGGACTGGCGCCATTGCTTATCGCAGTCGGATTTGCGGTCGGCCTACTGTCAGGGTTTTTCGGTATTGGCGGCGGCTTTCTGATCGTGCCCGGGCTCATAGGCGCAACTGCTATGCCCCTCATCAATGCGATCGGCTCGTCGCTGGTTTCGGTTACGGCCTTCGGCCTCACGACGGCGGCGAGTTACGCCTGGTCAGGATTGGTCGATTGGGAAATCGCCGGCCTGTTCGTGGTCGGAGGCGCGCTCGGCGGACTGCTCGGCACCCGGCTTGCAGCCCGTCTCGCTGGGTACAAACACGCGTTATCAATGACCTTCTCCGGCATCGTGATTGCCGTTGGACTCTATGTCGTTGCCAAATCCCTCATTGGCTAATGCCATTCCACAATCTGTGATTGGGCAAATCCGCGTTCTTTTTGGTCGATAAAGTTGCGGGCTGATGTCCGCTCTGGGTCAAAAGCAGACATTTGCAGTGCATCGCGCGACATTGAACTTGCCGTCGGACGGGTGCCGCGCCGGCTGCCCGACAAGGGTTTCAATGTCGAAATCCTTTTCAAGGAGCCAGTGTTTATCGCCGCTGCGAAATCAAACAAATTGACTCGCCGTCGCAAAGTGAAACTCGCAGAGTTGGTCGACGAGATTTGGGCGCTGCCGCCGCCGGGCGCCATTGCACATTCGACCCTGACCGCAGCATTTCAGGCGGCCGGTATTCCAGTGCCTCGGGCGACAGTTGTCACCTACTCCTTGCAACTCCACTACGCATTGATGGCGACAGGACGTTATTTGGGCGCCATCCCGGGCTCGATGCTACATTTCAACGCAAAACGTCCCGACCTTGCCGTCGTGCCCGTGGACATTCCGCTACGACCGGGACCGGCAGGGATCGTGACATTGAAGGACCGGACTCTCAATCCTGTTGCGCAGCTTTTCATACAGACAGCGCGAGAGCTCTCGGTCCCACTCCAGAAGATGGCGAAGCAGGTCTGATGCGACGTGATATGTCCCACTTGGGTCAAAAGCAGACATTTGCGGTGCGATAGCCCGTGTCCGCTTTATCCCTGAAAGCGGACATGTGCGGTGCAGCCCGGGATGGCGGCTAAGGGCCAGAATTCGCTCTATTCGATCACCTCATCGGCGCGGTCGAGCAGCGTGGGCGGCACGGTGATTCCGAGCGCGTTGGCGGTCTTGAGGTTGATGATCAATAAGAACTTAGTGGGAAAGACGACCGGCAGATCGGCCGGCTTGGCGCCCTTAAGGA
>DAHUXA010000282.1 GCA_027307405.1 Hyphomicrobiales bacterium
GAGAACTGATTTCCGTCCAAAAGCAAACGCGATGAAACGCGCGCTCAACGTCAGGATCAAACTGGGGAGAGTTGCAGTTCTCCTCATTCTGGTGGCGTGTTTGCAGCCTGTCGGTCTCACGCATGCCGACCAGACAGAGCCGATATGGATCGAGACGAAATGGCCGTTCCTCATGGACCAGTGGGGGGAGGGCAGGTCGTTCCAGTGCAAGGCGGCAGATTGTGGAACGGAGCTCAATCTGTATATCCGCGCCAAGATCGGTTTCTGCAGCAGCACGACGGGCGTCGCGGATGACAACGAACTCGAGCGGTTGAGCGATTTCGACTTCATGCAGGGTCAGGCAACAGCGCTGGCCGGCAGTCACGAGATTGACATTGCCGGGATGAAGGGGCGCCTGCGCGCATACGCGATCAGCGGCCCCATTCTTTCACAGGCCTACGCGGTCTCAGTGGCTTTCAACAGCAACAGCGACGCTCTTGTTGCCACGGTCACTCTGAAAGATGGACCGCCGGCCGCCATGGAGCCGGTCATACTTAGATTTCTGAATGGGGAAACAATTCAGCGCTGGGTCACTCGTACGCTTGGATTATAAAAACAGAAGACGTCAGGGCCACAGGTCCCTTCATAGGCCAAAGAAATGGTCTAGAATTGGAACGTCGCTCAAGCAGACGATTTGCCGGGGAGGAGTTAGCGCATGACGTCGTCAATTGCTTGCACCAGCCGCCGCAAATTCCTGCAATACCTTGCCGCAAGTCCGCTCGCCGCTTCGGGTGCGATCGACGCCTACGGAATGGAAACGCCATCCAAGCTGCCGGATCCAATGATCTGGCGGTCAGCTGACAGTGTGCTGATCAAAAACCCAAGGGAAGCGATCAACGTCTTCGACTTCGAACCGGTCGCGCGCAAGAACGTGCCGCCGGCGCATTTCGGCTACATGGCCTCGGGGATCGATGATGAGGTCACCCTGCGGGCCAATCGCGAGGGTTTTCTGAAATTCCAGCTGCGCCCGCGCCGGCTCAACGATGTTTCGAAAGTCGACATGAGCATCGAGCTGTTCGGTGCCAAATACGACTCCCCGATCTTCGTCTGTCCGACCGGGGGCAACAAGTTCTTTCATCCTGACGGTGAGGTGGCCGTCGCAAAGGCAGCGCGCGTCGGCAATCATCTGCAGATTCTCTCCACCTCCTCCAATGACTCGGTGGAAGATGTGACCGGCGCGCGCGGAGCGCCAATCTGGTTTCAGCTGTATGCTTCGCCGAGATGGGAGGTCGCCCAGGCGCTGATCAGGCGTGCCGAGGCGGCCGGCTGCCCGGTGCTCGCAGTCACTGTTGATCGCGTCGGCGGCCGCAACCAGGAAACCTTGTTCCGTCTCATGCGCGAGGACACGCGCGAATGCTCCACTTGCCACGACCGCACCAGCTTCGCGAAACGCGTCCTCCGCCGGCATAATTATGACGGCATCGATCTATCCAGCATTACCGGCAGCGGCGAGTCCAGCAACCTGTCCTGGGAGATCGTGAAGCGCATGCGCGATGTCACCAAAATGAAGATCGTGCTCAAGGGAATTCTCACTCCGGAGGACGCCGAGGTCGCCGTGCAGAACGGGATGGACGGAATCCTCGTCTCCAACCACGGCGGGCGGGGCGAGGACAACGGGCGGTCAACCATCGACGCGCTGCCCGAGATCATCGCGGCAGTGAACGGCCGCGTGCCGGTGATCATCGACAGTGGATTCCGCCGCGGCACTGATGTGGTCAAGGCGCTCGCCATGGGCGCGCAGGCAGCTGGCATTGGGCGCCCCTATCTCTGGGGCCTTGGTGCCTTCGGCCAGGAAGGCGTCGAGCGCGTGCTCGATCTGGTACGCACCGAGATGCGCGCGGCCATGCAGCAATGCGGCGTTCGCTCGGTGAAGGAGCTCAACTCCAGTTTTGTGCGTCGTGCGTCGTGAGCTGGCTTGACCTGTTGATATGAACCCTGCACTCGCCCGGGCGCTCACCGCCCCCGCGGCCCAATCGCAAAATCATAGGCGCGCGGCTCGGGCGCGGCGGCGAAGGAATAGTGCCACCATTCGCGGAAGTAATTGGCAAAGCCGTGGCGGCGCATGGCGGCGTTGAGCGCGGCGCGTGAGCGGCGCTGCTCGGCGGTGATCGTGCTGCTCGCGGTGTAGCTTCTGGTGTCGAAGCAGTCGAAGGCGGTGCCCATGTCGATGCTGTTGTCGGGCGCGCGCCTGGCAGCCGGGCCGGTGCAGGCGCCATAGCTTGCCGCCGGATCGAAGCGCGGCGCGGGCGTCGCCGGCAATCTGATCAGCGTGAGATCGATGGCGGTGCCGGTTGAATGCCGCGACTGCGCCGCGATGTAGCCCAGCGCGAACAGGTTGCGCTTGTGCAGCGACGGGTAAAAGCGCCGGGTCGCCGGGTTGTCCTCGCCGTCATGCGACCAGGCCGCCATGGCGCGCACCGCGCGGGTCGGGCGGTAGCAGTCGTACACCTTGATGCCGAGGTTTTCCTTGGCGAGGTCGGCCTGCACGCGCTTGAGCGCCTCGGCCGCCTCGCGGCGCAGCACGCATTCGGCGGCGTTGTAGCCGGGCAGGGGACGGCCGGTGAAATTGTCGGCGGTCGCATAGCGCATGTCCTGCGCGATGGTGTTGTCGACGTCGCGCAGATAGACAAAGCCGGGCGGCAGCATGTCGCGGGCGTGGGCCGGGGTGGCGATCAGCAGCGCGAGGAGGAGGGGATAGAGCAATCGAGGTGTCATAATCGTCCTGGCTGCGCTTGCTTGGAATTACCCTATGCTATACATGTATAGCAATAGGGAGTTCACGGAATGCTTGCCCTTCGCCT
>DAHUXA010000283.1 GCA_027307405.1 Hyphomicrobiales bacterium
CCCCGTCGGCGTTCAGGCGAGGTAACGTGGCCTACTTCTGGCATGAGGGGCAATAGAAGGTCGAACGGCCAACCTGCACAATGCGTTTGATCTTGCCTTTGCAGTCCGGGCAAGGCTCGCCCTCGCGATCATAGACCTTGAAATTGTGCTGGAAATCGCCAAGCGAGCCGTCGGCACGTCTATGATCGCGCAGGGACGAGCCGCCAGCTTCGATCGCATCCATAAGTACCGCCTTGATGGCAGCAACCAGTTTTTCGGCGCGTTCGTTCGGCTTGCCGTGGCGGTCCGCAATAGTGGAGGCTCGCCGTTTGGGCGACAGCCACGCACGAAACAGCGCCTCGCAGACATATATGTTGCCGAGACCTGCAACGACGCGCTGATCACTCAGCGCGGCCTTGAGAGATGTTTTCTTGCCTGCGCAGGCTTTCGCCAGCATCGCCGCGTCGAATTCGTTTCCCAATGGCTCCGGGCCGAGCGCACGCAGCAGCGGCTCGTTCTCGAGTTTGGCGCGTGACACCAGCTTCATTGAGCCGAAGCGGCGCGGATCGTTGAACGTCACCGTTGCACCGTTCGACATGTGAAAGACGACATGATCGTGCGCGGTGCTTTTGGACCGCTCGTGATAATACTTGCCGGGCGCGCTGTCCTTACCGACGCGAAATGAACCCGACATCCCGAGATGCATCATCAACACGTCGCCGGAGGAAAGATCCGCCAACAGATACTTCGCGCGGCGACCCAGTCCCTCAACAGTCTTGCCATGCAGCGTCTGAGCAAAGCCCCTGGGCAACGGCCAGCGCAGGTCGCCACGCCGCACCTCTACCTTCGCAAAGCTTTGCCCCTCCATGATGGGCGCCAAGCCGCGCCGCACGGTTTCGACTTCAGGCAATTCGGGCATTGATTAACCGCTCCCGCGCTGACACATAGCGCCCTCACGTCACCCGCGCTATGGTCCTGCCAGACAAGGACTATTGGCCATGCCCCGCGGCAGCGAACAGACCCATTTCGGCTACGAGACCGTATCGCTCGATGACAAGCAAGAGCGGGTCGACGACGTTTTCCATTCGGTCGCGCGGCGTTACGACTTGATGAACGACCTGATGTCCGGCGGGCTGCACCGGGCATGGAAGGATGCCTTGGTGACGGCGGTGAACCCGCCGAAAAGCGGCCGCGAATCTACGGTGCTCGACCTGGCCGGCGGTACCGGCGACGTCGCCTTCCGTATTGCGCAAGCGGGTGGCGCCGGTACTCGCATCATCGTGTGTGACATCAACCCCGATATGCTTGACGTGGGCCGCGAACGTGCGGGCGAGCATGGGCTCGACGGCATCGTCACCTTCGTGCAAGGCAATGCCGAGGAGCTTGCTTACCCCGATCGCAGCTTCGATTGCGTGACCATAGCCTTCGGCATCCGCAACGTGCCGCGCATCGGACGCGCACTGGAAGAGGCGTATCGCGTCCTCAAGATTGGCGGCCGGTTCCTGTGCCTTGAATTTTCCTCGGTCGACGTACCGGGTCTGGATGCCCTCTACCAACTCTATTCCTTTCAGGTCATTCCGCGCGTTGGAGAAGTCGTGACCGGCGACCGCGAAGCTTATCGGTATCTCGTCGAATCGATCCGCAAATTCCCAAAGCCGAAAGCATTTGCCCAGATGATCGAAGCTGCCGGTTTTCGGCGGGTTTCGTTTTCGCCGATGACCGGCGGCGTAGTGGCCCTGCACTCAGGCTGGCGCTTGTGATCGCTGCTACCTCTCATTTGCTTCGCCTTGCCCGCGCCGGCTTCGTGTTTGCGCGCGAGGGCGTATTCGCGTTGGTTGATACGCGGCCTTTGCCGTTGCCAGCCAAGACGGCCATTGCGATCGCCCGCTTGTTCGAACGGCCAAGCACAAAAAGCGGCGAAAGCCGGCTGGCTGCCGCCCTTACCCAGCTCGGGCCCACCTACGTCAAGCTTGGCCAATTTCTCGCCACGCGGCAGGACGTGGTCGGTCCGGCGATCGCACGCGATCTGGAGAGTCTGCAGGACAAGATGGCGCCGTTTCCGCAGAGCGAAGCGGAGGCGGCCGTCACCGCTGCCTTTGGCAAGCCGCTTCCTGCGGTCTACGCAAGCTTCGGACCGGCGGTCGCTGCGGCTTCTATCGCGCAAGTCCATCGCGCCGAGATCGAAACGAACGGCACGCGCAAGGCGGTGGCGGTGAAAATCCTTCGGCCCGGCATCGAACGCCGCTTCAAATCCGATCTTGATGCTTTCTTCTTCGCAGCGCGCAAGGCGGAGGCATTCTCGGCGGAAGCCCGGCGGCTTCGCTTGATCGAGGTTGTTTCCACCCTCGCCCGTTCAGTCGCAATCGAAATGGACTTCCGTCTGGAGGCGGCGGCGGCTTCCGAGATGGCGGAGAACACCCGCGAGGATGCCGGCTTTCGCGTGCCAACAGTCGACTGGGACCGCACCGCGCGTGAGGTACTGACTCTTGAATGGATCGACGGCATTCGCCTCAGCGACCACGGCGCTTTGCAAGCGAAAGGCTTCGATCTGCCGAACCTCGGTCACAAGGTGATCCAGAGCTTTCTTCGGCATGCTTTGCGTGATGGGTTTTTTCACGCCGACATGCATCCCGGCAATCTATTCGTTGACGATGACGGTAGGCTGGTGGCCGTGGACTTCGGCATCATGGGACGGTTAGGGCCGAAAGAGCGGCGTTTTCTCGCCGAGATTCTGTTCGGCTTCATCACGCGCGACTACCAGCGAACAGCGCAAGTGCATTTCGACGCCGGTTACGTGCCGCGGGAGCATTCTGTTGAGAGCTTCGCCCAGGCAATCC
>DAHUXA010000284.1 GCA_027307405.1 Hyphomicrobiales bacterium
CGGCGGACTTCGAGCACCAGCAGCTGACTGCGCGGATTGATGTCTGACACCAGAATGCCCTTACGGGGCAGAATGGTGATGAGCCCCTCGCGGGCTAGCCGTTGCAGGGCTTCGCGGATCGGCGTGCGCCCAATATGAAGGCTCGCTGACAACATGTGCTCGGACAGCACGTCGCCGGGCTTGAGCCGCAACGTCACAATCTGCTCTTCGATCAATCGATAGGCCTGCTCGGTGAGCGTGTCGGCGCGCGGTGTCAAACCCCCTCGCGCTTTCAGGGCGCCTGCGCCCCGACGTAATGCGCTGGTTTGCGTTCGCGCCACGTCAAACCTGCCTTCGCTTCGCGACCATCGCCGCAAACTTCTCGTATTCGGGCTCGTTGACCGTGTAGGAATGCTCATCGTCCGGGAACGAGCCTTCTTTGACCTCTTTTACGTATTGCCGGATGCCAGTCACCGCGACCTCGGTCAGTTTAGCGAAACGTTTGGTGAATTTCGGCTTGAAGTCAGTAAAGACGCCGAGAAGATCGTAGCAGAGCAGGATTTGCCCGTCGCAGCCGACCCCAGCACCAATGCCGATGGTCGGTATTGTGAGCTGTTCGGAGATGAGTTTGGCGATCTTGGCTGGCACTGCCTCGAATTCCAACATGAAGCAACCAGCATCCTCGATGGCGAGGGCGTCTTCCAGAATCTTCATAGCAGCTTCTGCGGTACGGCCCTGAATTTTAAAGCCGCCGAACATCGCAATGGTATGCGGCGTGAGCCCGATATGTGAGGCAGTTGGAATCCCTGCATCCACCAGTGCTCGTAAAATGTGCGCCTGCGACTTACCGCCTTGTGGCTTGACTGCGTCGCACAGCGATTCCTGCATGAAGCGTGTTGCGTTGACCAACGCACGGTCGACAGTGTTGTAGCTTTGATAAGGCATGCAGCCGAGCAGAAAGGTATTCGGCGCGCCGCGACGTACGGCTTGCCCGTGCATGACCATCATATCCATGGTTGCAGGAACGGTGTTGCGATGGCCATGAGCGATCATCGCCAAGCTATCGCCCAGCACCGCGACATCGACGCCGGCCATCTCCGCCCATTGCGCAGAGGTGTAATCTGGCACCGACATATAGACCATTTTTTCGCCCGTCTTCTTCGACTCGCGAATTTCTGTAATCGTCCGCTTCTCTCTCTTTCCGTCCGCTTTTTTCGTTTCCATCGGTTTGCTACCAGCCGAAGCAGGCTTATGCGTCGTCTCCCTTGTCGACATGTCACTCCCCGCGTCTGGCGCTATTGCACAAACCACTGATATATGTCTCGTATGTTAGGGACAATCATTTTCGAGGGTCAAGTGGAAGCGGTCCCATGCTGCACGAAGCCGTTTTGATCCCACTGGTGCTCTTTACGGCTCTCTTCCTCTTTGTTTCATTGCACGTGTTGGCGGCGAGCGGCCAATTCCCGCGCGAGCACCGAGCCCCTGCCCTAATGTCTCGGCTCGGCGCGATCGTTCTTTACGGCACGATTGGCATCGCCTTCATAAACCTGCTGGTTGCTTTCTTCGCCGCTTGGCGGTTGATCCCTTGGTACGCCGCCGTCATCGGTGGCGGCCTTGCGATTCTTGCGGCACCCTTGGTGCTGCAACAGTTTACCGACAACTTTGTTGACGGCCGCGCCTCGCTGATGAGTTTCGCCGGCGCTGGCGCGCTGCTGGCACTTCTTTTGATTTGGCTAGCTGGGAGGTGGTGAAATGATCGCAGTCATTTTTGAGGTTTGGCCAAAGGCGGACCGCAAGCAAGACTATTTAAATATTGCAGGTGAACTAAAACCACTGCTCGAAAAAATCGATGGCTTCATTTCGATCGAACGCTTCGAAAGCCTTTACGAGCCAGGCAAAATCCTGTCACTTTCGTTTTTCCGAGACGAAGCGGCCGTACAAGCTTGGCGTGCCACAAACGAACACCGCGTGGCGCAAGCGAAAGGCCGCGGGGAAATTTTTGCGAACTATCGTTTGCGCGTTGCAGGAGTGATTAGGGACTATGGGATGCGCGAACGAGCGCAGGTCCCAGACGACAGTCTCAAAATCCATGGTGCCTAAAACGCTCCGTAGGCATCGCGGAGCGTATGGGTTGGCATGGCCGCTAGGGGGATTAACGACCTGACCTTATTAGCGGACATAGTTGAACTTACAGTTTAACTGGAACCGGCGATCCACCGGTGGCTTGAGGTTAGACGTCTATTGTGCCGCCCAAAACGGCAAAAGCCCCAGCCTTGCGTTAGCCAATCCAATGCAATTTTGATTAGCCGGCCCGCCGTCTGCGTGCTCGGATGAACAGTTCCGAGACCAAGCAAAACGCCGGTCGGTGGCCATTGAAAAGATGAGTGGGAGTACAACCATGCCGATCTCACGCCGCACACTAATCGCCGCCCTTGGCCTTGCCCCCGCGGCAACGCTGCTGCCGCGCGCGGCCTTTGCCGCCTATCCCGACCGGCCGATCCGGCTGATTGTGCCGTTTGCTGCCGGCGGTAATGCGGACATCGTCGGGCGCCTGGTCGGCGAGCGAATTTCGAGTGCTCTCGGCCAACCGGTCGTAGTCGACAACCGCGGTGGTGCCGGCGGCAGCATTGGCGCCGAAGCCGTGGCACGCTCGGCACCCGATGGCTATACCCTGCTGGTCGGCTCGAATGGGCCGCTTACTGTCAATCCCTTCGTGCAGGCCAAACTCGGCTACGACCCGCTGAACGATTTCGCGCCGGTGGCACTGACCAGCTACGTGCCGCACGTGATCATCCTCAACAACCGAGTCGCGGCCAAAACCATCGCGGAGCTGATC
>DAHUXA010000285.1 GCA_027307405.1 Hyphomicrobiales bacterium
CGCGCCGTGCTTAGATTAGTGCCTTTGGATGTTTGGGCTGCGACTGCGCTGGCGATCGCCATTGCTCTCGTCGATCCAATATCCACGATTTTTGTCGCCGCATGTCTTGCCTTATTTGCTTATGTTGTCTTCGAAGCCTTCGGCGGCAAACTGAGCTGAAATTCACCTGCGTCACCAGCCTGCGGAATAAGAGGAGGACACAGTGACCGAGAATGTCGGAACCTTCGACCGAATCGCGCGCGTCGTGTTTGGCCTCGCGCTGATCGCCTTCGCACTCGGCTATCTCGCTCCCGGAACGGGATGGAATTGGGTTGGCTGGATCGGCGTCGTGCCAATTCTCACCGCACTCTTCGGCACCTGTCCAGCCTATAGCTTGTTCGGCTTATCGACGCGGTAAAGACCCACTGGCAGCGGACCGCGCCATTCCACTCGATTGACCCTGTGGGGTGAAGCCTAGCATCTGGTGCTGGCGAACCCATTTGGCCGGAAGGTCACAGAGACGAGCCATGCCATGCCTCGGGGCAGGCGACCCTCGACCGCTGCGCTGATGAGATCGGGCGGAAGGCGAGCGAGATCGTCATAGTGACCTTCCAGGCGCATGGTGGGAAAGGCTTCCGCCTTTGGGGTAACAGCAGACATCGCGATTTGAATGCACGATGTCCGCTTTTGACTCATTGCGCTTAGGCGAAGCACAGCACCCAGATTCAGTCTCTCGCCTCTAAAGCGCGCCTCAATTTTCGAATAATAATGCCCCGGGCGCGGTCGTCGGCGGCCGCGTCGACCGCGTCGTTGATGTCGAGAACCAGTTTCGACATGTCGTTATGCCAGTCGAGATTGATGACCGCCTCGGGCGCGAGCCGCCGGCGGCGCGAGACGTCGATCGGCGTCGGCGCCGTCGTAGTGAGCTCGTAAACATCATCAAGCAGCGGTGAAAACACTTTGGCCGCCGGAACGATGCGCTCGGCGATCCGTTCAGTTAGCCCGGTAAGCGCTGGCTCTTCGCCGTGCACCAGGAACACCCCGCGTTCGATCGGCCGGCGCGCTGCGATCCAACGCACTAGCTCTGGCCCGTCGGCATGGCCGGAATATTCGTCGAGCCGGCGGATGCGCGCCGCCACATTGATCTGCTCGCCCTGGATACGCACAGACTTCACGCCGTCGTTGAGGAAACGGCCGAGCGTGCCGTGCGCCTGAAATCCGATCAGCAGGACTGTGGCTTTGCTTTGCCAAAGCCAGCGCTTCAGGTGATGGCGAATGCGCCCGGCGTCGCACATGCCGCTTGCGGCAATGATGATGTGGAAGCCGGTGAGCCGCGCAATCGACTTGCTTTCGTCCACCGTCTCGGTGCAACGCAGATGTGGCGAGCCCAACAGCCGGTCGGCGTCGACATCCGCTTGCAGGCTTTCGCTGTGCTGCCGGAACACCTCCGTCGCGTGGATGGCGAGAGGCGAATCGAGGAAAATCGGCGCCGCTGGCACCTCGCCGCGCTCCACCAGGTCAATAAGGTCGACGATGAGTTCTTGCGTGCGCTCGACTGCGAAAGCCGGAATGAGCAGTGCGCCGCCACGGCTATGCGCCTCGCGTACTTCGGCGGCAAGGTGTTGGCGGCGGGATTCACGCGTTATCGGCGGGCGATCTTCATCGCCATAGGTCGATTCGCAAATTACATAGTCGAGCCCGACCGGTGCTTCTGGATCGGGTTCGAGCAGCTTGACGTCGGGTCCGATGTCGCCGGAGGTGAGCACGCGCAGCGGCTTGCCGTCTTTGCCCGCGCCCGCGAATTCCATTTCGATCGAGGCCGAGCCGAGCAGATGGCCGGCGTTCCAATAACGCGCGCGAACTCCCGGCAGCACGTTGGCCCAGGTCTCGTACTCGACCGGCTGGAACGACTGCAGCGAAGCGATCGCATCGGCCTGGGTATAGATCGGCGACACTTCCGCCCGCCCGCGCGCGGCATTGCGGCGGTTTAGGGCGGCCACTTCCGATTCCTGAATGCTGCCTGCATCCGGGAGCATGAATGAGCACAGGTCGATGGTGCCTCGCGTTGCGAAGACGCGGCCGTTAAAACCTCCCCGTACCAGCTTCGGAATGAGCCCGCTGTGGTCAATATGCGCGTGCGTTAGCAGCACGGCGCCAATGTCGGCGGGCGAAAATGGAAAAGCGCCGTAGTTGAGCTCCTTCAGCGTCTTTGGTCCCTGAAACAAGCCACAGTCGACGAGCAACCGGCCGGCAGGCGCCTCGAACAGGTGACAAGAGCCGGTCACCGTGCGGGCGGCGCCGCAGAAGCGCAATGTGATGCTCATACGCAAAACTCCGAACGCAGCGTTTCGGCAAGCACGTCGTCGAGCGCAATAGCGTTCGTCGGATGCGGCACGCTGTCGGTCGATTTAACCGATCGAACGCCGGCTGCGAACAACGTGCCGACCAGTTCCGGCGGAAACAATGCGTGGGTGATAACGGCATCGATCGCCGTAGCGCCCGCGGATCGCAGTGCTTTCGCACAAGCAGCAACCGTTGCGCCCGAAGACATAATGTCGTCGACCAGAAGCGCCGGACGATTGGCTAGGAGCGCCGGATCGGGAAAGGTCATCTCGACCGCGCGATCACCGCGGCGGCTCTTGCGGGCGACCGCGTGATCAAGACCGAGCCTAGCCGCGAGATCGCTCACCCAGGGCCGCGATTCCTCGTCAGGGCCGACAACAATCGTTTGATGGTCGATGTCCGCGCGCAGCACCTCAGCAACCGCCGGCATAGCCGACACGTCGTCAGCGTCGATACCCGGAAAGATGTCGCGAATGTTGGCGGTTC
>DAHUXA010000286.1 GCA_027307405.1 Hyphomicrobiales bacterium
CGGGTAGACATAACCTGCTTCCTATGCCTTCGCATAGATGCCGTGCTCTGGCAGGCCCCGTGAAGACGGGGATCGCGCCGAAGAGCGCGGTTTTCTTTAGCGTGTCGACAAGCTTAACAGTTTGAAAGAAGAGCTGCTCATGTGCGGGGCCGTAGGGTTGCGCGGGCGGAAGAGGCGCCGTCAAGGGACGTGCTGGGAGAGGATATTGCGAGGCGACGCTAAGCGCGCCCTGGACTGCGCCCTGCCCGCGCCTGGTGACGGCCATACACATGAGGTGCACGCGACACAGGATAGCGGAATGCGCCTGCTAGAGGGAGGGCGGTAATTCGATCAGCTCTTTGATCAGCCTGTCGCGGTCGGCAATATGCAATGCTTGCTGTTTAAGGAACTGCTCAAGCATTTTCTGCGCTTGGGAAGCGTCATGGCCGTCTCGCTCTAACTGCGCGACCAGCTCACGTTGCCGCGCAACATTTTGCGCGGCTATGACAACCTGCTCCTCAGCTTTAGTTAGCTGTCGCTCGAGAATGTCTCGATCCATGTTGCAAGTTCCGCGCGCAGATACAGCTTTAATAGCGATTTAAATAACGAATAAACGCATGACCTACATGTTGCACAACCAAAAACAGCGACACTGCTATCCAAACCCCAAGGAACAGGTTGTAATATTCGTCCATAGGCATTCCCATACTCCGAACGTTACTCCACGACAGCAAACGATGTCGAAAAAACTTCACTCCTCCATCTAGGTGATGCTCTGATGCAATCAAACTTTCAATAGCCTCGGTTGACGCACACTACGCGAAAATCAGATCAAGTAACATTAGACGACTGATCTTCGTGCTTTTGGCTACGTCGGATCGAAACTTTCAGAGATAGGATACTTGTGCCTCGATTTATTCAAATTAAATTTTGAAATCTATGAAAAAAACAAAATATTGTGGCACCGTCGCCGCAGAGGGCGTCTATACGGAGCTTTTTGCTTTCCCGGCGAGAAAACTGCGAGTTTTCAAGCGATTGAGGAAAAACGGGAGCAAAAATGTGGCCATGTAATTTTGGTTATTTGCCTTGACAAAGCTGGCCGAATAAGTTCCACATGCGGCCATGTACATCGAGGCCGTCCCCAACCGCAACTCGCCGCCCGCTGTGCTTTTGCGCGAAACCTATCGCGAGGGCGGCAAGATCAAGAAACGCACCCTACTCAACCTGACCAGCTGGCCCGCCGAGCAGGTCGAGGGCTTGCGCATCATCCTCAAAGGCGGAACGGCGCTTCCGCCCGGAGAACGCCCCTTCACCATTACGCGGTCGTTGCCCCACGGCCATGTGGCCGCCGTTCTCGCCACGATCCGGGCTACCGGTCTCGATCGCATCCTTGGCCCCGAAAACAACCGGCCCTGCCAACTCGTCCAGGCGATGATCATAAGCCGGATCATCGCCCCGGCCTCGAAGCTCGCCACGGCGCGCATGCTCGACGAGGCCACCGCCTGCGCCAGCACGGGAAAGGTTCTGGGGCTTGGCCCGGTTGCTGCTCCGGAGCTGTATGAGGCTCTCGACTGGCTTTTCGCCCGCCAGCCCGAGGTGGAGAAACGGCTGGCCCGTCAACATCTCAAAGGCGGATGCCTGGTTCTTTACGACGTGTCCTCAAGCTATGTGGAGGGACGCCGCTGCGATCTGGCCGCGTTCGGTTACAACCGCGACCGCAAGAAAGGCAAGATGCAGATCGTCTATGGGCTGCTCTGCGCCGCCAATGGCTGTCCGGTCGCCGTCGAGGCGTTTGAGGGAAACACGGGCGACCCCAAAACGTTGGCTGCCCAGATCGAAAAGCTGAAACAGCGGTTTGGCCTTAAGCGCATCGTTTTGGTTGGCGACCGCGGCATGATCACCGACGCCCGCATCCGTGAAGAGCTTGCGCCCGCCGGATTTGACTGGATCACCGCCCTGCGCGCGCCCGCCATCCAGGCGCTGGCGGCGGATAAGGGGCCGCTGCAGATGTCGCTGTTCGACGAGCGCGATATGGCCGAGATCGCTTCGCCCGACTATCCCGGCGAACGGCTCATCGTGTGCCGCAATCGCGAACTGGCGGCGGAGCGCGCCAGGAAGCGCCGGGAGCTCCTCGACGCGACCGAGAAAGAACTCGCCCGCATCAAGACGGCCGTCACGCGCAAGCGCGATCCTCTTCGCGGCAAGGACCGCATCGGCGTCGCCGTGGGCGAGGTCATCGGCCAACACAAAATGGCCAAGCACTTCGATCTGACCATCGAGGACGCCAGCTTCAGCTTTACCCGTAACGATGCCAGGATCGCCGCCGAAGCCGCCCTCGATGGGCTTTACGTCATCCGCACGAACCTTCCCAAGGAGGCGATTGGGGCTGAAGATGCTGTCAGCGCGTATAAAAATCTGGCCCAGGTGGAGCACGCGTTCCGCAGCTTGAAAACCGCCGATCTGGACATTCGCCCCATCTACCATTGGCTCTCCGATCGCGTGCGGGCGCACCTGTTCTTGTGCATGCTGGCCTATTACGTGGAATGGCATATGCGCCGCAAGCTTGCCCCCATGCTGTTTGACGACGAGGATAAGGAGGCTGCGCTCGCCTCCCGCTCAAGCCCTGTCGCCAAGGCGCCGCGCTCGGACAAGGCCAAAGCCAAGGCCGCCGGAGCTGCTGGGAGCATCTCTCACAACGGCGCAGTGATCCACTGTACCCAGTAACCGGCCCTTGCCGTGGACAATATCTACGCAAGATCAACGAGATGCGTGTCTAATAAGTAAAAAGCTCGGTTTAGCGATCACG
>DAHUXA010000287.1 GCA_027307405.1 Hyphomicrobiales bacterium
GTCATCGACAACAAGAAAAGGCTTGATTGTTTCCATGGCACTGATCTGAAGACCCTGCTCGAAATTCTCCGCGTCAAGAACGTGATCCTGATGGGGATCAACACCAATACGTGCGTATTGAACACCGCTTTTACGGCATTCAATCACGATTACTGTGTGGTCGTTGCTTCGGACTGCGTAGCCAGCATGTACGGCGATGACCTGCACGTGCTGGGACTTCAGAACGTAGCCAGGTGTCTCGGATGGGTGCTCTCGAACGAAGATATCAAAGCGAAGCTCGAACAAGGCGCCGTTCGTAACGACTAACCCTCACAAGGCAAGCGCGACGGTGTACACGAGTGTGCTGGATAACGCCGGCCAAGGTCTCATATTGGCACATCGCGCCATGTCAGGCCGTTGGTGGCCATGTTGCGATTGAGGACGCTATACTGACGATATGGTGCAAGATCACGATCCCCACGATCACAGCCACGATCACGGTTCGGAACTATCCGAGATGCAATTACGCGTCCGCGCCCTCGAGTCGATCCTGCTCGAAAAGAGGTACATCGAACCGGCCGCGCTCGACGAACTAATCGAGACATACGAAAAGAAAATCGGCCCCCGTAACGGCGCCCGTGTCGTTGCGAAGGCATGGGTCGATCCCGCATTCCGCAAGTGGCTGCTTGCGGACGGCACGGCTGCGATCGGATCGCTTGGCTACGGTGGGCGGTCGGGCAATCATCTGGTCGCACTCGAGAACACACCATCGGTTCACAACATCGTCGTGTGCACGCTGTGCTCCTGCTATCCTTGGGCGGTGCTCGGCCTGCCACCGCTTTGGTACAAGTCCGCTCCCTATCGCTCGCGCACCGTCGCCGAGCCGCGCAGCGTGCTGCATGAATTCGGAGTTGCACTCCCGGACGACACCGAAATCCGCGTGTGGGATTCGACCGCGGAGCTTCGCTACCTGGTTATCCCGATGCGGCCGGAGGGCACCGATAACTGGAATGAAGAGCAGCTTGCGGAGCTGGTGACACGCGACAGCATGATCGGCACCGGCGTGGCTAAACGTCCGCAGGAGCTCTCAAAATGAATGGTGCGGCCGATATGGGCGGAATGCATGGCTTCGGCCCGGTCGAAATCGAGCCGAATGAGCCGGTATTCCACGCCGATTGGGAAAAAAAGGCTTTCGCGCTCAACATGGCGATCGGCGTGGCCAATATCTGGAACCTGGACGCCTTCCGTTTCGCCCGCGAAAGCCTACCGCCACCGCAGTATCTCAACACGAGTTACTACGGCCTCTGGGTCGTAACGCTCGAGAATATGATGCTGAAATACGGCATTGCGACCACCGAGGAACTCAAAGCGGGCCACGCACTTGCACCGGTGAAGAAAGCGGACGAGCCGGTTACCGCCGCGAAAGTGGCAAACATGGTTCACTGCGGCTCGCCATATGATCGTCCTGCAGCGGCGCCGCCAAAATTCAAGGCCGGCGACAAGGTGCGCGCGCGTAATGTCCATCCGAAAACCCACACGCGTTTGCCACGGTACGCGCGTGGGCATACTGGCGAAGTGGTTCGTGTTGTCGGGTGCCACGTCTTTCCAGACAGCAACGCGATCGGCATCGGCGAGGATGCCCACTGGCTTTACACCGTGCGGTTCGATGGCCGCGAATTATGGGGCCAGGATTCCGATCCGACCGTCAGGGTCGCCATCGAGGCCTGGGAACCTTATCTGGAGTCGGCATGATCGACCAAGCTGGGGCTATGATCCCTAGGCGTAAGCCGAACTGAGGAATGTCCGCTAAGCGGACTTTGCGCCTTATGCGATCACGTCATCGGCGCGGGCGGGCAACATAGCTATACGGCATAAACTTATCGATAAAGCCGCACCCCGTGAGAGGCGCGGCTACTAGTTTTGCCAGAATTATCCGATCGCTTTCTTGACCCGTTCCTCTGTGAACGGTGCATGGCGCAAGCGTTTGCCGGTGATGGCCATGACAGCGTTCGACACTGCTGGCGTGATCAGCGGCGTCGCCATCTGACCGACCCCGGTCGGATGATTGTCGGTCTGGATCACCTCGACATGCATCGGCGGCACGTCGCGATTACGTGACACGATGTAGTCATAGAAATTCGACTGCTCTACTGCACCGTCCTTGATGCTGATGCGCTCGGTGAGCGCCAGTCCGATGCCGTAGACGATGCTACTCTCAGTTTGCGCCACCACGTTATCCGGCTGCACCGCCGTGCCGCAGTCGATGGCGCACCAGACATTGTGGACCTTGATCTTGCCGGTGCTCCGGTCGACCGAGATATCCACCACCGCCGCCACTTGCGTGCCGGAGTAGTCGATGTAGGCGGCGCCAAGACCATGGCCCTCGAGCTTCTTGCCCCAATCGGCCATTTGCGCGGCGCGTTCCATCACCTTGTGAGCGCGCGGCGTCTTCGACAGCAGGTTGAGCCTGTATTTCACCGGATCGACGCCGCGCTGGTAGGCGAGCTCGTCCACGAAAGTTTCAGTGGCAAACTTGTTGGCGGTGAAACCAATGCCGCGCAGCGGCGCCGTTCGCACGCCGGTATCTTCATAGACTTGCTCTACCAGCTGGTGCGCGACGTCGTAGCCCTTGGCGTCGGCGCCGAGCATCAGGATGAAGTCCTTCTTGCCGGCCTTCTCGTAGCGCACCGGATCGGCGAACGGCGTCACCCGGTCGCCTACCAGCCGATGCTGCCACGCCACGAGCTTGCCCGAAGCATCGAAGCCGGCCTTGAGCAGATGCGCCGAGAGCGGCCGAAAGCGA
>DAHUXA010000288.1 GCA_027307405.1 Hyphomicrobiales bacterium
TTATTTCAGTGCTCACTTGCGTTCTCCGGAGCTCGATGTCGCCTCAAGCGTGCGGCTGTGTCAGCAGCGGTTGCTGGGTTTCTGGTTGACTGGCAATCGGCGTTGCACCGTGACCATCGCCCGACGCGACGAAGCTCGATGCCATGTGCTGACCAAGCAGGGCGAGATTCGCGGCGTGCGAGCCATCGCTTGCCGTCGAGGTACCGCCGGTGTTGTCGCTGTTCACCGCGGCGACTACGACGGTTTGGCCATTAGTGACTGCGATGTTTTGGTTATTGATGAAGAGATGATCGGTGCCTACCTCGAAGTCGGAGATCGTCACGGTGCTGGCCAGACCTGACACCGTGACCACGCCGTTGTGGTCGGTGACCCTGATTGCGTGGTCGTTGGTCGCAAAGATGGAAACCGTGTCCTCCTTAGTATCGCCGCCGACGCCACCCGGCCCCGCGCCCAGGTCGATGGCGACCTGCTTTACGTCGGTTCCGGTCAGATCGTTGATCGTGATGTTGTCGGAGTGCTGGCCCTGAGCCTCGAACTGAATGCGCTCGACATCGGTGAGATTGATGATGCCGTTGGGACGGTTGAACGTCGCCCCGGAGCCATTGGGATCGATGCTGAAGGTCTCGCCGGCTGCTCTATCGGCGCCGAGGAAGTCGAGTGTGTCGAAGCCGCGGCCGCCGTCGACCACGTCATTGCCGTCGCCCGGATTCCAGATGAACGTATCGTTGCCGGCGCCGAGGAACGCCGTGTCGGTGCCTTTACCTCCGATGACCGTGTCGTTGCCATTGCCACCGAAGAGGATGTCGTTGCCGTCACCGCCGTTGAGGGTATCGTTGCCGTTACCGCCGAACAGCTGATCTGCGCCCGCCCCGCCGGTCAGCGCGTCGTTGCCGTTGCCGCCGAACAACTGTGCGGCGGGCAACGTTCCGTTGCCGAGCGAGATCGTGTCGTCGCCGTTCCCGCCGAACGCAACGATTCCGGTGGTGTTGGCGACCGGGGATACGCCATCGCCGTTTACGAGAATTTGTCCCGCCGCGTTGCTGGTCGTGATCGTGTTGCCGAGGTTGTCTCCGGTCTCCGTCAGAACGCCGGTGGCGGGATTAAAGCTTTCATGAATAGCCATGGTCGTAGTCCTTTCAAAGGTTTCGCCGCGGCGCAATGCGCTTTGGCTGTGAACGAGGTCTGGCTTGTATGCCGGGCAGGAAATTGACCGCGCTCTGCTACGGAAGTGTTTCAGCCATCGGTAATCGTGTTACGGACGTAACGTGTAAACGGAGTGCAGGGATGCGCCAGCGCCAACAAGGCGAAAAAGTGCAGCAAGAATCTCAGCAGATGTCGTAGCCGTGATATTGAGAATGGTTTCGATCGCGAAAATGTGTTGTGGCGCGCGCAGCGCCGTCGGCGCAAATCCGAGTTAGATTGCTAAAGTGAAATTGGGTTAAATCCCGCGCGTGCTCTTCACTCACCTCTCCCGGTCGGCGTCGGATGTATCCGATTTGGCTGAGCGACCTAACTCGCGGTAAAACTCATTTGGTTTGGAGAGAGGTTCGCGCGCGAAGTGCGCTGGGTGCGGCCGCTCTGACGTAAGGGCCCACCCTAACTCATCCCCTTTCAGAGGGAGGAAGTGCGCCGGGCTGCCGCGGCGCGACCCGATGGACGTTCAAACCCGCTCGACCGGAACGGCGAACACATACCCTACACCGCGCTCGGTCTGGATTACGCGCGGCGTGCTCGGGTCGCGTTCGAGCTTGCGCCGCAGGCGAAGAATCTGCACGTCGATGCTGCGATCGAAAACATCCTCATGCACGCGCGTGGACTGCAGCAGGTGCTCCCGGCTGAGCGGGCGCTGCGGCGCGTCGAGAAAGGCGATCAACAGGGCATACTCGCCTTTGGTCAATGTTACCGGAGCGCCGGCCGCGTCGGTGAGCTGCCGGGTCCGGCAGTCGAGCTGCCAGCCGCAAAATCGAAAGCGGCGGCGCTCGGGATCGCGAGCTGGCGCGGCACGTCCGATATCGAACCGTCGTAATACCGCGCGGACACGCGCGAGCAATTCGCGCAGATTGAACGGTTTGGTCAGATAATCGTCGGCACCGAGTTCAAGTCCGACGACACGATCGATATCGTCGCGACGGTGACCAGTAATGATGATGACCGGCACGTCGGAGGTCGACCGGATCTCCCGTAGCAAATCGAGCCCCTCCTCCTGACCGAGCCGAAGATCGAGGATCACCAGGTTGACCTCGGTGCTACCAAGTTGACCGACCATCTCTTGGCGACCGCATGCCAGCAGGGTACGGATGTTTTTCTCACCAAAATAGTTTAAAATCATGCGCTGCAAGGCAGGATCGTCCTCCACAACGAGGACGCACACTTGGCGATCACCACTCTTACGAAGATCCAGGTCGCTTAACGATGTCGCGCCCATGTCACCCAGCTCCCACATTGATGCCGCCCGCGGCAACCGCGCCCGTTTCGGGTTGCATGATAGCCTGCTTTCTGCTGGTGGCGCTTGTCTGCCTCAATGCCAGCTCGCCGGCAACTGCTCAATTGCCAACCCCGCAGGCCCGCGCCGGCCTGGAACCCATCACGCCAATCCCTGCCATGCCGCCCCAGCACCCACGGCGTTTGGTCCTCGGGGAACGATTATTCAGCGACCCGCGCCTGTCTCACGATGACACACACAGCTGCTTATCGTGCCACGATATACGAACGAACGGAGCCAGCGCCAACGCCCACGGAAGCACCAAAGGACGAATACGTACGGCG
>DAHUXA010000289.1 GCA_027307405.1 Hyphomicrobiales bacterium
CAAAAGAATTGTCGTCAGCCCTATAGCGGCAAGGCCCGCCAAGATTGCCGGCCAGCTCCACGGCTGAAATTGAATCCACCCTGCGCGTAAGCACCGACCGCAGCCCCAATACCAATGGCAATCGCAACGCCGGCAACACTGGCCACCCACGCAACCAGACGCTCTAGCCGAACTATGCGCGTTTCCAGATCCTCCCAAAGTGCCAAGCGTTCCAGCCGAGCAATACGGGCGTAAACATCTGCATCATCCATGTGACCGCCTCCCCTGCGACTAACAGGCTATGTCAGATTCTCACCGAGCCCGGTAAGTCCGTATTGGGCAGCGCCAACGCGGCCTTCTACGCCAGGGGGCGCACCCAGCCTGCTGCCGTGCGCCAAATGCGTGAGCGTGCAGTGACTCCCTTGCGCGAAGCGATGGGCCTCTTTTTGAGCGCCTCGAGTTGGGCCTTGAGCGTGATAACGTCGACTCTTAGCGCGTCGCGCTGGATCTTTAGCCGATTGATAACATCGTCCCTCTTGCCCAACTCTACGACTTGGCCAGTGCTCTTGTTCTTAAGCTGCTCGAGATTTGTCTCAAGGCGACGCGTGGACATCGCGAATTCGGCGCGCAGCAAATCCCTGCCGGCCTGAATTTCTTTAATCGACTGCGGAAGAGTCGCTCGTAGCCGACGTGTGGTCAGTCGCACAGCGCGGTCGTGAACGAGGGGTATGACGGCCACTGCAATGAGGGCCGCACATAAAAAGCCGATCCCCATATACATCACCGGTTCAATCATTTTAGCGAAACCGCTAACTTAGCTGATCGATTCGCATCACTACGTCGACGGTTTCGGTAGATTCTTTCTAGGTGGAGGCAATGCGACGGTGTCGTCATCCAGAATGGATTTAAAAAGTGCGTTTTCCGATAAATATTTGTGGTATTGCGTTACAACCGCCTTTGCTTCTTTCAGAGTCGCCAGCCTCCATTGAATCTCCAGATTCTCATTTCCGGCAATGCTTTCTACAATTCTGCGTTCTTCGACAAGCAACTTGAATTCGCTCGGCTGCTCGGCCTCTTCGGCGCTGCCATTCAGCCGAGTTGCGAAATCGATGCGCCCAGTAGGCACCCAGTCGTGCTTTACGACCCCTTGGTAAGGTATTCGGTTTTCGTATTTCCAGTTCTTCCAACTTTCTGCTTTGGGCAGATACCTCAGGACGTGAGCCATCGTTTTCTCCTTTCAAGCATTCCTGCCGGCGATGAGCGTTGATCCAACCGTCCACGCAAAACAAACTCACGCCGGCTCAGTAACGGTTGTTCATGTCTTCACTCTTCACATGCGACCCTCTATGCCGATCGCGATGCGTTCAACCCGGCGGCATATTCCAACTCGCGCAATGATGAACTCTACTGATGGTGGCTCCTGCCCAGCCCGGCCCAGCCCACATAGTTTATTTTTGTGAGAGTCAGTGGTGCAGAGGCACCGCACGAGAAGTCCCGCAGCAGATTTTTGAGATCTTGGTTGATAGAATTTTGGTGGGGCGCAAGGTACTTTGGTAAGCTAACGACCAAGAACTAAAACCCCCGGCTTGATCGCCGGGGTTTTTGTTTTGCAAAATCACGATACCCAGATCGATAATACGTGTTAGCGGCATGTCCGCTATTGGCCCAAAGCAGACATCCCTAGTTGCACCGCACATGTCCGCTTTCGGGGGTAAAGCGGACATGGGTTCCGCATCGCAAAATGTCCGCCAATGACGCGAAGTGGACATCGGCTTGATCATCATCTGAGGCCCGATTGCATGGCTATCGAGCATGCGACTGCCATTTGCGTGACAACCTGAATCCTCGGAACCTTTCTTCCCAGCGATCATCTAAGCAGGCGTGTGGGTTTAGTACCCATCAGACACCGGCGCGGTTGCCGCCTAAATTTGAGGATAATCGATGAGTTCAAATGTGCATGCTTTAGAGCGGGTCAGGTCATTGCGCACAACTCCTAAGCGGCCCGACCGAGCCGATGTCGAAGCCGCATTTCGAACAATCATTCGATGGACAGGCGACGATCCAGAACGTGATGGCTTGACCGAGACGCCCGCTCGCGTGGCGCGCGCGTTTGAGGAGTTTTTTGTCGGCTATGCTCAGGACCCAGTCGAAATCCTGCAAAAGACTTTCGAGGAAATCGAAGGCTACGACGAAATGATTGTTCTGCGTGGTATTCGGTTCGAAAGCCATTGCGAGCATCACATGGCACCCATTGTCGGCCAAGCTTGGGTGGCCTACGTGCCGAGTGGCCGTGTGGTTGGTATTAGTAAGCTTGCACGATTGGTCGAGGTCTATGCAAAACGGTTGCAAATTCAGGAAAAGATGACGGCTCAAATCGCCAACACGATTAATGATGTGCTTAAGCCGCAGGGCGTGGGAGTCATCATCAAGGCGTCACATCACTGTATGACCACACGCGGCGTACATAAGCCCGATTCAGATCTGGTCACCAGCCGTATGCTAGGTTGTTTCCGTGATAATCCGCTCACCCGCCAGGAATTCCTTAGCATGGCGCTGTGATAGGAGCCGTTCGCCGTGTCTGATGGGGCTCGATCGAAAACGGCCTTGGTCCTTGCCGGCGGTGGCAGCTTCGGCGCCATCCAGGCCGGCATGCTGCATTCGCTCGCCGGGTGCGCCGTCGCCCTTCGGGTTGGTGTCGATCGACACGGCCTGTGCCTGCACGAGGTTCGCTGGGACGTGCGACGGCGTATCGATTACATCTTCCTGTCG
>DAHUXA010000028.1 GCA_027307405.1 Hyphomicrobiales bacterium
CCGGCGAGCCAAAATCTTCAGAACCCAAGTCTGCGGAGCCCACCTCTTCGGAACCCAAGCCTGCCGAAATTATGACTCCCGAGCCCAAGGTGGTTGAATCAAAACCAAGCACTCCCACACACGACGCCTCAAAGCCTGCTGAGGGCGCCAAGCCCGAGAAGTCAGATTAGCGGCTGGGCGCCTCTCACGCATCTTCGACCTTCTTTTTTCTTTTACTTTTACCGACTTTGGCAGGCGCCTCTCCGGCTTTCGCTCCGGCCGCCACAACGGCCCCATTGCTCTCTGGCTCCTCTTGCCCGGGACGAGCCTTCGTCGCTTCCGGGTCGAATATCGCTTCCGCGGCAGCTACCGCAGCAACGGCTTCCTCCTCCGCTCCCGTGCGCCGTACTGTCACGTCCTCTCCACGCGCGATGCGCTCGGCTTCGTCAGCGCTGCGGGCGACCGTAACCGTAATTGCCACCTCGACTTCTGGATGGAGTGCCAACGGCACCTTATACTGGCCGATCGTCTTAATCGGTGCATTGAGTACGATCTGAGAACGTCCAATCTCTGCGCCGTCGGTCTTGAGCAGTGCGGCGATGTCGCGGCTCGATACCGAACCGAACAATTGGCCGGCCTCACTCGCCTGCCGGAGTACCACGTACGTTCTACCGTCTAGCTTGCCGCCGAGCTTGCCAGCTTCGCCTTTCATTTCAAGATTGCGCGCCTGAAGTTCGGATTTCATCCCTTCGAACCGCTTCTTGTTGTCTGCCGTGGCGCGAAGTGCCTTGCCGCGTGGCAACAAGAAGTTTCGTGCGAATCCGTCCTTAACGCGCACGACGTCGCCCATTTGTCCGAGCTTCCCGACGCGCTCGAGCAGGATCACTTCCATTGTCGTTACTCCTCAATTTGAACTTTGATTATTGGTGATGTGCTTACGTCACGAAAGGGCAGGCGGCCCGCGCTTGCGCGCGACGCGTCCTCGTAAGTCGATCGCGGTATCGAGTACGCCGAGCACGCAAAGCGCCAATACCAGCCATCCGATCAAAAGCACCGCGAGATAAGTCCCGCCGAGCAGGAAAGGGCGCGCGTTCATGCCTTGCGTAATCGCGTGCAGCACCGCGAAGCCGAGCACGCCATACGCCATAAGCAGGCTCGCGGACACCACGCCGGCCACGATGCCGACTAGGCCGCCAGCAAAATTTAGCGCGATGGCAATTGCGAGTGCGACCGTCAGCAAAGGCGGAAAGCGCATGGCTGAAAGATCCGGCCACGGGCGCATAAGCCGGCCGGAAAATTTCACGACGCGGCCGGCGAGCCACAAATTTAAGAGATTGGTGAACGTTGCGAGCACTGCGGCTGTTGCCGGGATCACTGAAACCAGGAAATTGATGAAGCGCTCAGGATCACCGCCACCCGGCAGCGTTAAAGGCGTTACCTCGGCTTGCCCTCGCAGCATCCGCACCAGGGCATCGTGCAGGCCGACGCGAAAGCTCTCTCCATCGGTGCCCAAATTCGGGATGGCGACGACGACGACGAGCGCGGCGAGAATTGCAGCCCAAATCACGAGCCGCCCGGTGGGGTACCATTCGAACGTTGGTGGGTGGCCGTTGCCGCCCACGGGGCGCGCAAGCATGGCGAGATACCCAAGCCACCAGCCGGGAACACCGGCGCCCGCAAGGAACGCAAAGAGGAAAACGGTGCCGAACAAGATTCCCAGCGTCAATGCGCCGCTAAGCGCCGCAGTCAGCGCGACCCAATGACCCCATCCGAGCCCGGCGATCATGATCGGCAACGGCGCGAGATAGAACAATGGGATCGATAGCAACGTTCCCGAAGTTACCGAGGCGAACAACAAAGCTGCGGCGGCCCCGGCGCCGATCGCGACGATTGCTAAGTTCATCATCATCATCATCACAAGCTGTCCCGCATCAGCACCGGCTGTCCCGCATCATCACGAGCTGTCCCGCCCCCTTTGGGCGGTTAGAGACGGACCGCAAGTCCGCCCCAACCATTTTGAGCGGTCAGAGGCGGTAGACCTTAAGTCCGCGCCCCAACCATTTTGAGCGGTTAGAGGCGGTAGACGTTCAGTCCGCCCCAACCATCGGCCTCCAGGCGTGCCCCGGAAGCCTCGTTGTCGTCTTACTGTATCACGTAAGGCAGCAAGCCAAGGAAGCGTGCGCGTTTGATCGCCTGCGCCAGCTCGCGCTGTTTCTTCGCCGAAACCGCAGTGATGCGGCTCGGCACGATCTTGCCGCGTTCCGATACGTACCGCTGCAACAGCTTGACGTCCTTGTAGTCGATCTTGGGCGCGTTGGCGCCGGAGAACGGGCAGGTCTTGCGCCGACGGAAGAACGGGCGGCGCGCGCCACCTTGCGGTGAGAATGCCATGGTCTATTCCTCCACCGCGATCACATCGACAACGTCGATGTCGTCGCCGCCCTCATCGCGCCGCGAGCGGCGAGGCCCGCGGTCCCCGCGCTCATCACGGTCGCGGTCAGACTTGCGCATCATCGCTGAGGGGCCTTCCTCGTGCGCTTCGACGCGGATGGTGAGATAGCGCAGCACATCTTCGTTGAGCCGCTCCTGCCGCTCGATCTCGTTGAGCGCAGCCGGTGGCGCATCGACATTGAGCAGCGTCATGTGCGCCTTGCGGTTCTTGCGAATGCGGTAGGTGAGGGACTTCAAACCCCAATATTCGTTCTTGGTGACCTTGCCACCCATCTGCCCGATGACCCCGGACAATTGCGTGGTCAATTCCTCGACCTGCTGCGCGCTCAGGTCCTGGCGCGCGAGGTAGACGTGTTCGTACATCGGCATGAAAAGCCTTTCCCTTATTCAAGTTCCCTGTCCTCGATCCCGGCGCCAAGCCCCTCGAGCCCTTCGGGAAAGGCTCGAATGCTCTGAAGGCGGAAGCACGGGACGCCGGGCCTAGCGGGCCCTACCGGCTCATAAAGTGCAGCCAGCCGGCCGTCCGTTCAGCTCCCAACCAGGATCGATGGAGCGCGCGTTTTATAGGGGGTTATCGCGAAAAGGCAAGGCAAAACCGGGCGGGGACAAATCGCGGCGGTATTAGCCGGCGTGCGGTCCCAAATCGCCGCTCTGAAGGCGGTCGGCGAGCTGAACGGCGAGATCGGCGCCCTCGCGGAGCTGTCGCGCGGCGTCGGCATTTTGCTCGCTAGCGCGGCGCATCCTTTCGAGAGCATCGAGCAGCCGGTCGAGGTTTTGCGCCAGGAACTGCTGGCGGAAGGCGGGATCGGTGCGCGCCCGCGCGAGCTCGTCTTCGGTGACCAGGTCGGTCATCACCTTGCCTTTGAAACATCAACGTGAATCCTAGCGGAAAGAGTGTTTTCGCTCGGTTACCACCGGCGGCGAAACTTGACAGAACCGATAGCGAGGTGTCTTTCGGCCCGATTTCAACACGTTAATGGACAAAACATGGCGGTCGCTTTCGTGTTTCCGGGGCAGGGCAGCCAGGCCGTCGGAATGGGCAAGGCACTGGCAGAAAATTTCGCAGCCGCGCGGGGGGTGTTCGAAGAAGTCGACGCCGCTCTCGACAGCAAGCTCAGCAGCATAATCTTCGACGGCCCCGCCGATACGCTCACGCTCACCGAAAACGCGCAGCCTGCGCTTATGGCGGTGTCTCTTGCCGCCCTGCGCGTGCTGGAGGGCGAAGCTGGACTCGATCTGGCGCGCGATGCGCAATTTGTCGCCGGCCATTCGCTCGGCGAATATTCGGCGCTGGCTGCGGCCGGCGCCTTCACCATTGCAGACACAGCGCGGCTATTGCGCACGCGCGGACAGGCCATGCAGAAGGCAGTACCGGTTGAGGCAGGCGCCATGGCGGCGCTTATTGGTCTCGAATTCGATGTGGCATCGGCGGTTGCGGCGGAAGCTGCGCAAGGCGAAGTATGCCAAGCTGCCAACGATAACGGCGCCGGACAGGTGGTCGTCTCCGGCAGCAAAGCGGCGGTGGAGCGCGCGGTGGACATCGCAAAAGCCAAGGGCGCCAAACGAGCGATGCTTTTGCCGGTATCCGCCCCCTTCCATTGCGCGCTGATGCAGCCGGCAGCCGATGTGATGGCGCAAGCGCTGACGAAAGTATCCGTGAAGCGGCCGTCTGTGCCGGTGGTCTCGAATGTACTGGCGAAAGCCATAGATGATCCCGGCGAGATTCTGAGAGCGCTCGTCGCGCAAGTCACTGGTACCGTGCGCTGGCGCGAGTCGGTCGTGTACATGGCAGGTGCCGGCGTGACGAATTTCTATGAGGTCGGTGCCGGCAAGGTTCTTAGCGGATTGATCAAGCGGCTCGCGGAAGGCGCCACCGTCACCGCGATCGGAAATCCAGAAGACGTCGCCGCCTTCAAGGCGGGGAGGAAGCCATAATGTTTGACTTGACGGGTAAGTCTGCGCTGGTGACCGGCGCGAGCGGGGCGATAGGCGGTGCGATCGCACGTGCTCTGCACGCGCAAGGCGCGACGGTCGCGATCTCCGGCACACGCAAAGATGCGCTTGATGGTGTCGCCGCCGCTCTGCGCGATCGTGTGCATGTATTGCCTTGTGATTTAGCGGACAGGGATGCGGTCGAAGCACTGGTGCCAAGCGCAGAAGAGAAAATGGAGAAACTCGACATTCTGGTCGCGAACGCCGGTATCAATCGAGACAACCTGTTCGTTCAGTTGCGCGATGAGGACTGGGACCAGGTCATCGCAGTAAACCTGACGTCGACGTTCCGGCTTGCCCGTGCCGCAGTGTCGCGCATGATGCGCCGACGCTGGGGCCGCGTGATCGCGATTACCTCTGTCGTGGGATTTACCGGTAATCCGGGACAGGGAAACTACTCCGCCTCCAAGGCCGGCTTGGTCGGCATGGTAAAGTCGGTCGCCGCCGAATATGCAAAACGCAACATCACTGCCAATTGCATTGCGCCAGGTCTGATCGCGTCGGCAATGACCGAAAAGCTAAACGAGAAACAGCGGGAGGCGATTTTCGCCCGCATTCCCGCCGCCAAGCTCGGAACCCCCGAAGACGTGGCGGCGGCCGCAGTTTTCCTGGCCTCGAATGAAGCAGCTTACGTCAATGGGCAGACCATCCATGTCAATGGCGGTATGGCCATGATCTGACGGAATCGTCTCGCAAAGTGGCGACGGAGTTTCGCGGAAATCATGTGCAAATGGCCAGCGGAAATGACGCATTTTCAGGGCTTGCTCGCTTCGCCGTCACGCGCTAGTCAACGCATTTGAAGTATGGTAACCGAGCTTTGGCCCGGCTGGGGCGGCTAATCGCGGAAGTCGGAAGTGATATTCTGCAATTGGGGCTGTCTCATCACCGTCGACCACGACGAGGCCATACCGCGATGGTTGCGATCTGAATCTGGAACGCAGCCCAATCTAAAAAGCACGAGGTTGGAACGATGAGTGACATTGGCGAGCGGGTGAAAAAGATCGTCGTGGAGCATCTGGGCGTAGAGCCCGACAAGGTAACCGATCAAGCAAGTTTCATCGACGATCTTGGCGCCGACAGTCTCGACACCGTCGAGCTCGTGATGGCCTTCGAAGAGGAATTCGGCTGCGAGATCCCCGATGATGCCGCCGAAACGATCTTGACCGTCGGCGACGCGGTCAAATTTCTCGAAAAGAACGCTAAAAGCTGAGCAAGCGCATCACGCCGCTGCTCAATCGCTTCGCTCGTCATTGACTTATGGGCTGTGCGCAATGCAGCGGCACGAATAATTTCGCTCGGAGCCGGCCATGAGACGTGTCGTTGTCACAGGATTGGGAATGGTTACGCCGCTCGGTTGTGGCGTAGAGCCGACCTGGACGCGCTTGGTTAAGGGCGAGAGCAGCGCCAAGAAGATCGACAGCTTCGATGTATCTGACATCGCCTGCAAAATTGCTTGCGAAATCCCACGCGGCGACGGCTCGAATGCCACCTTCAATCCCGACCAATGGATGGAGCCGAAGGAGCAGCGCAAGGTCGACGAGTTCATCATCTTCGCAATGTGTGCGGCGCGCCAGGCGCTCGACGATGCCGGATGGCATCCGAAAAGTTACGGCGAGCAGACTACGAGCGGTGTGCTGATCGGTTCCGGCATCGGCGGTATTGAGGGCATCGCGGAAACTGCCGTTGCACTGCATGAAAAAGGCCCCCGCCGGGTATCGCCGTTCTTCATCCCGGGGCGCATCATCAATCTGGCATCCGGCGTCGTATCGATTGCATTTGGCCTAAAGGGGCCGAACCACGCTGTCGTCACGGCCTGCTCAACCGGAGCGCATGCCATTGGTGACGCCGCCCGTCTGGTGGCCCTCGGCGATGCCGAGGTCATGGTCGCCGGCGGCGCGGAATCGCCGGTCAATCGAATTTCGCTTGCAGGATTCTCGGCGTTGCGGGCGCTTTCAACCAAATTCAATGACGATCCAACGCGCGCCTCGCGTCCCTATGACAAGGATCGCGACGGCTTCGTCATGGGAGAGGGCGCTGGTGTGGTGGTCGTGGAAGCGCTCGACCACGCCAAGGCGCGTGGCGCTAGAATCTATGCCGAGCTCATCGGCTATGGTTTGTCAGGCGATGCCTATCACATTACGGCGCCGGCGCCTGACGGTGATGGGGCGCTGCGTTGTATGAATGCCGCCATAAAGCGAGCGGGAATTTCAGCCGGCGACATCGACTACATTAATGCGCACGGCACCTCGACGCCGCTCGGCGATGAAATCGAACTTGGCGCTGTGCAAAAGCTGGTCGGCAATGCGGCCGGCCGCATATCCATGTCGTCGACAAAATCCTGTATCGGTCATCTTCTTGGTGCGGCCGGGGCAGTCGAAGCAATCTTCTCCGTGCTTGCGATTCGCGATCGGGTTGTACCGCCTACCATCAACCTCGATAATCCCTCGGTCGACACGCCGATCGACCTGGTCCCGCACCAGGCGCGCAAACGCGATGTCGATACCGCGTTATCGAATTCGTTCGGTTTCGGTGGGACAAACGCCTCGCTGATTTTCCGCCGTTACGCTGCCTAGGAGTCTACGCCGGCGAGCGCCCCAAGCTTTCGCCATAATTTTTTCTAACGTGCGAAGCGGTTGATATTTTTTCCCGCTGCGGCGGGGTCGATGCGGCGAGGGTACGGTGCTGTGCTGACAGCGGGAGCGGGTTAGGTGAGCGACAACAGGAGTCCACCGGCCGGCAAGCCAATGCCGCGCAGCCCGCGCGCAGCACTCGAACCTGAAAGGGTGCCGCTTCCTAGTCGCCACTCGCGACGCGTGCGCCATCCGATCATAGTGGTCGGCAATGCCATCTTCACGGTGCTTGTCGTGGTTTCGATCGCAGTCGGTGCGGGGCTGTTCCTCGGCAAGCAGCGATTTGAAGCACCCGGTCCGCTCCCCGAGGACAAAGTCGTCAATATTCCACGTGGGCTCGGCATTCGCGACATCGCCGACCTGTTGCAGCGCGAGGGCGTAGTCGATCAACCCTACATTTTCATGGGCGGTGTGATCGTGCTCAAGGCGCGTGGCGAGCTCAAGTATGGCGAATACCAGTTCACCAAAGGGTCCAGCGTCGCCGACGTTGTCGACACCATCGTCGAAGGCAGGGTGGTGCAGCATGCATTCACTGTCCCGGAGGGTTTGACGTCGGAGCAGATTGTCGCACGTCTGCTGGAGACCGATGTACTGACGGGCCAGATCAAGGAAATTCCCCGTGAGGGCACGTTATTGCCGGAAACCTACAAATTCACTCGGGGGATGACGCGCGAGCAGATCATCCAGCGTATGCAGCAGGCGCACCGACGCGTTTTGCAGGAGGTGTGGGAGCACCGAATGCAGGATCTGCCCGTCAAGACGCCGGAGCAGTTGGTTACGCTCGCCTCGATCGTGGAAAAGGAAACCGGCAGGCCGGACGAGCGCACGCGAGTCGCTGCCGTTTTCGTCAATCGCCTCAAGAGCAGAATGCGCCTTCAGTCGGATCCGACGATCATCTATGGGCTGACCGGCGGTAAAGGTTCGCTGGGGCGACCGATCCTGAAGAGTGAGATCGAGCAGCCGACGCCTTACAATACTTACGTCGTCGACGGTCTGCCGCCGGGGCCGATCGCGAACCCAGGACGCGCTTCACTCGAAGCAGCCGCAAACCCAGCACGAACCAAGGAGCTCTATTTCGTTGCCGATGGTGCCGGCGGCCACGTGTTCTCGGACAATTATGCAGAGCACCAGAAGAACGTCACGCGCCTGCGTGGCAAAGAACACAATGGCACTTCCTCTGTGTCGCCGCCTGCCTCAACGCCTGGCTCACCAAGTGGCACCAAGCCATAGGCTTGTGACGTCAAGCTCGCGCAGCTAAGGTCGCCGCGCTTTCGAACTGGCAACAACACGAGACGACCACCCATGGCTCTGTCGAGCATGACTGGATTTGCTCGCGGCCACGGCATCGCCGGCGCCTATGCCTGGAGCTGGGAAATCAAATCGGTCAATGCCAAAGGGCTCGACTTGCGGTTCCGACTGCCGACGGGTTGGGACGCGATCGAGGTGCCCGCACGTACACGTGGTGCCGAAAAGTTGTCGCGGGGCACCGTCTACGCCAATCTCGCTGTGGAGCGCAAAGGTGTGCAGCCGACCGTGAAGGTCAACGAGCCGGTGCTCGGTGCGGTGCTCGCCACGCTCAAGGCCCTTTCGGGAAAAGTTGAGGCCGCGCCGCCGAGCCTTGATGGCATACTGTCCCTGAAAGGCGTCATCGAGGTCACGGAGGAAGACGAGCGCGAGGAGGACCACCGCAACGCCGAAGCTGCCATCCTTGCCGGCTTCGAGGAGGCACTGGCCGCGCTTGTCAGTATGCGGCGCGCGGAAGGCGCTACGCTTGGCCGCCTGCTGTCGACGAGGCTCGATGAAATCGCGGCACTCACCGCGCGCGCCGAGAAGGCACCAGGACGCAGGCCGGAAGCGATCAAAGTGCGGCTGGCTGAGCAAGTGGCAACATTGCTATCCGCCTCACAACGCTTCGATTCCGATCGGCTGCACCAGGAAGCGGTCTTGCTCGCGGCCAAGGCCGATATCCGGGAGGAGCTCGACAGGCTTGCCTCGCACGTGGTGCAGGCGAAAAAGCTTCTCGCGGATGGTGGCGCGGTCGGCCGCAAGCTCGATTTTCTGGCGCAGGAACTGCACCGCGAATCGAATACGCTCACTGCGAAGGCCAATGATGTCGATCTGACCAATATCGGGCTTGAGCTCAAAAGCGTGGTCGAGCAGTTTCGCGAGCAGGTGCAGAACCTGGAGTGACGATGGCGAAGAAGCGACAGGAAAAAACGGTGATCGCACGGCGTGGGTTGATGCTGGTGCTGTCGTCGCCGTCTGGCGCCGGAAAGACGACCCTATCGCGCAGACTTTTGGAGCTGGATGATAACGTTACGCTCTCTATATCGGTTACGACCCGCAAGAAGCGGCCAAGCGAAATGCAAGGTCGAGATTACTATTTTATTGATCGTCGACGTTTTGATGAACTTGTGGAGCGGGGCGAATTGCTCGAGTGGGCGGAGGTATTTGACAATTACTATGGGACGCCAAAAAAGCCCGTGATGGATGCGCTCGCTGCCGGCCGTGACGTTCTGTTTGATATCGATTGGCAAGGGACCCAGCAACTTCGTGAGTCAGCGCGTCCAGATATGGCGAGCATATTTGTCCTTCCGCCCTCAATCCCGGAGCTTGAGCGTCGACTACACACGCGAGCGGAGGACGACTACGAAACAATTCACCGCCGTATGGCGAAAGTTGCCGATGAACTAAGTCATTGGTCAGAATATGACTACGTCGTGATCAACGATGATCTCGAAACGGCTTACTCTGAAGTAAAAACAATCCTTACTGCCGAACGACTTAAGCGCGAACGCCAGCCCGGCTTGCCCGACTTCGTACGCCGTCTTCAGGCAAAGCTCTAAACCGTAAGAACGACCCGCCCCACGATCTTTCCGGCCCGCAAATCGTCCAGCGTCGCTGACGCTTGGTCGAGTGGCCGCTCGGCGATCGGCGGCGGCGCGATGTTCTTTGCGCGCACCAGATCGGTGAGTTCGCGCGCCTCCGCCAACGTGCCCGTGGTTGTGCCTTCGATCGTCATGGCCTTTAAGGGAAACATAGCCACCGCGGTCGAATAGGCTCCCCCGATCAGGCCGGTGACCACGACCTTGCCGCCTTTGGCCAGCACACCAGTGGCGAAATTCAAGGAGGCGTCGGAGCCGGCAAAATCGCAAGCCGCATAGATGCCTCCGCTCAGCTTCAACAGTGCCTTGCGTGCATTCGGATCGGAGGGATCGAAAGCCTCAGCTGCACCGGCCGCGAGCGCTGCCTTGCGTTTTTTTGCATTGATATCGGCGACGAATGGCGCAGCGCTATACATGGCGCGCGCAAGCGCAAGGCCCATCAGCCCGACCCCGCCGAGGCCAACCAATAAAAGCGGCGCGCGTTCGGCGCGGTCGGCAAGACGTTTGAGCGCGGCGTAAGCCGTCAGCCCGGAGCACATGAGCACGCCTGCATATCCCTGATTTAAAGGCGCGTAGTCGATCAGATAGCGCGGATGCGGCACCAGTACATGCGTTGCAAAACCGCCGTCGACGGCGGTCCCGAGATGACGCGGCGCGGTGCAGATATTCTCGTCTCCAACTTTACAGGCGGCGCATTGACCGCAACCGATCCATGGATAGACCGCAACTTTTGTACCGGATTTCGCATTGGCATCCGGTCCCGCGCTTTCAATTCGGCCGGCAATTTCGTGGCCAAGTGTAAAAGGCAATGTCCGTCCTGCACGGACGTCGAGTTTTTTGTCGCCTCCAAGTGCGAAATAGCCATCCTGCATGTGCAGATCGGAATGGCAGACGCCACAGCGTTCGATTCGCACCAGCACCTCAGAGCCTTGGGGTCGAGGCGCGTCCGCCACGGTTTCGCACAAAGGCGCGCCGTAAGCGGTTAAGGATTGGCGGTGCATTTGCATGGGCGTCGACTCTACAGGCGGGTTTTTGACAGCCCCGAGAAAACATTCGCCAAGGCGACGAATCCGTCGACCGGGATTTCCTCGGCTCGGGCCGTCGGCTCAATATCGGCCTGCGCGAGCAGCGCAGCGGATTCGATCCCGAGCGTCTTAAGGCTTTGTCGTAACATCTTGCGGCGTTGGCCGAAGGCGGCTTCCGTCACACGTTGCAGTGCTGTCGCCTCGCAAGCAAGGGGTACCTGGCGCGGGGTAAGCCGAACTACCGAGGACGTCACCTTTGGCGGCGGCACGAAAGCCGACCGCGCCACATCGAACAGGATCTTTGCCTCTGTGCGCCACCCGGCCAGTACGGATAAACGCCCATAAGATTTACTCCCTGGTGGGGACACAATGCGTTCAGCGACTTCGCGTTGGAACATCAGCAGCAATGAGTCGTACCATGGCGGCCAGGGTTCGACGGTAAGCCAGCCGACCAACAGAGCGGTCGCGATATTGTACGGGAGGTTTGCCACCACGCGGGCGCGTTCCGGGCCGAGCTGCTCACGTGGATCGATGCTCAGCGCATCACCTGCAACGATCTCAAGTCGCCCCGGATAGCGTGCGGCGATCTCTTCAAGGGCGGCGATGGCACGTTGGTCGCGTTCGATAGCGACGACGCGGCGAGCCCCGAGTGCCAGCAGGGCCCGGGTGAGCCCGCCCGGCCCGGGGCCGATTTCCACCACGGTAATATTTTCGAGCGGCTCGGCGGCACGCGCAATGCGCGCGGTCAGATTGAGATCGAACAGGAAATTTTGGCCGAGGGACCTTTTCGGCGTCAGACCGTGGCGTCGGATGACCTCGCGCAGCGGTGGCAGGTCATCGATCTGCGCCATTATTTTGCAGGCACCAGCGCGGGGGTTGCCGCCGACAGGCGGGACGCGAGCGTAACTGCCGCTATCAGACTCGACGGGTCGGCGATGCCCTTACCGGCAATATCGAAGGCGGTGCCGTGGTCCGGTGATGTACGCACGAATGGCAGGCCGAGCGTCACGTTCACCGCATGATCGAACGCAAGTGTCTTGATCGGGATCAGTGCCTGGTCGTGATACATGCATAGGGCGACGTCGTAGCTGGCACGTGCCCGCTCATGAAACAAGGAGTCGGCCGGCAGCGGCCCGACCGCATCAATGCCCTCGGCCTGTAGCTGCTTCACTGCGGGCGCCACGATTGCACCATCCTCTTCGCCAAGCGCGCCTTCCTCGCCAGCATGCGGGTTGAGGCCGGCGACCGCGATACGCGGACGTGAAATGCCGAACCGCGCGGTAAGATCACGTGCCACAATCCGTCCTGTCTCCGCAATCAGATCGGATGTGAGTTGCGTGACGACGTCCTTGAACGGCAAGTGGATTGTCACGGGAACAACCGCAAGCTCGGGGGACCACAGCATCATCACGGGCCGTGCGGCTTTGCCGGTCGCTTCATACGAGAGCTTTGCGAGGAACTCGGTGTGGCCCGGCTCCGCAAACCCGGAGCGGTAGAGCACATTCTTCGCGACGGGGCTGGTAACGATGGCGGCGGCACTTCCAGCCAGCACGTCCGCGACTGCACGGCGGATCGAAGCGATCGCGGCCGGTGCGCTTGAAGCATCAGGCTTGCCGGGGGCCGCTGTGATCGGCATATCGAGAGACGCAATCGGCAAAGCGCGCGTGAAAGTTTCCCCAGCTTGGACTGGCGTCACTGCGCTCAAAGGGATCTCAATACCGAGCAGGCGAGCGCGTTGCCTTATGAATTCTGGATCGGCGATAAGATAAAAAACCGGCAGCCTAAGCTCGACGCGCCGCCGCCATAGCTCAATCGCCAAATCGGGGCCTATGCCGGCCGGTTCGCCCAACGTCAAAGCCAGCGGGAGGGCGGCAGGCGCGCTCATGTGTTGTTCTTGTACTCGATCATCGCCGATTTGCGGATTTCTTCCAGGTACTTTTTTGATTCTGACTCAAATCGTTTGACGAAAAGTTTCTCGCGCACCTCGCGCTTGAGCGGCGATTCGGTCGTGCTCTCTTTCTTTCCGCAAACCGCAAACATCTGCAGACCCTGTGCCGTCGTTTCGGGCGCGGTCAGGCGGCCGACCTGAATGTTGCCGAGCACATCCCGCAGCTGTGGCGAGAGGTCGGATGAGTTTCTGGTAATCGGATCGCGCACCGCGACATCGCGCAACCCGCGTGCCATGGCCAGGCCCTCATTGCAGGAGACGAACCGACTGCGCAGATTTTCCGCCTCAGTGCGCTTGGCCGAAATCGTAGCCTCGCTCGTGCCGCGCGCGACAACGATCACCACCGGGTACAGCGTATACACATAGCCGACCGCCGATGCCGACGCCTCGCCTTCGTTACGTTCCTTGAGCGCACTGGCGATGTCGCTGTCGCCGATCTGAAGTGAGGAGCTGTACTTCCCGCGGATCAGCTGCTGCCATGTCACTTCGGCGCGGATGCGAGCTTTGACAGTATTTGGGGAGATGCCAGCGCGTTCGAGGACCTGGCCGAATTGCGCCGGAGTGATGTGCTGACGCGTGGCCATGCCCTCAAACGCGTTGTCGACCTCCGCGTCTGTGATCTCAAATCCGTAGGCTTTGGCACGTGAAATCTTGAGCCGGTCGTCGATCAGGTCCTGGATAATTTGCTGGCGGTCCGGGGTTTTGTGAGTCGAACTGAATTCCAGCTTTGTACGCTGCTGAATATCGTATTCCGTAATCGGCAAGCCGTTGGCCACGACCACCACTTGGGCTCGCGCGGTTGCAGGCGCGGAGAGGGCAAGGGCGACCACGGCGGCGCCTAGGAGCCATTTGCACAATGCTTGGCCTCTCGCGTTCATTCTTTGGATTCCCCTGACTTTCGTATTCCGGCGGCGTCTAGGGTGTTGTCGACCGGCCGACGCCTTGGCTTACCGACGTGCCGCCCAGCGTGCGCAGGCTAATGTTCAGCATGACCGTATGATTGGCGGTGACATTTCCACTGTAAGTATAATTCGTAATGTAATTCAGGCCCAGAATGAGGCAATCGTCCACATAGCCCAATCCGACGCGGGTCTGGTCAAATTTTCCGGCATTGATGTCGTAACGTGCGCCGCCCAGCAGAATCCAATTGGCGTCGAGTTTCACTTGGCCGGTTCCCAGTACCCCTTCCTGGCGGTCGAGGATGCCCAATAAAGGCTGGGCAGCATAGTCGCCATAGAGAATGCTGCCACTCCACCGGTCGAAGTTCGCTCGGGCTTCCAACTCGATCCGCTGAGGCGTGAAGGTGTCGTTATTGAAACGGAAGCGTGACGTGAACGAATAGATGCTGTTCGGCTGGTAAGACAGCCGCGCGACATAGTCGGAATTTGTCGTATCGAGGCCGCTGTTGAGACCGGTATTGGTGGTGCCGCCGTACGCGAAAGAGTTTTGTCCGAACAAGCTATAGGACTGGCCAAACAGCGCGTTCACGAAACCGGCTTGGTTGAACTGTGCGGTGTATTGCATGCCGTAGTTGGCCCGGCCGCCGCCTTCGATGCGGTCCCAGCCCGAGTACTTATCGACGCGGAACAGATTGCTGTCATCAAACATCAGGCTTTGCGCATCTTCGGTCGGCCAACGTCCGATCTGTTGTTCGTTGGGCCGCACGATCACCTGCGCAATCGGCTCTAATGTCTGCGTGCCCCACGACTGAACGTTGATGAACGGATACCGGTACTCCAAGCCTACAGTCGGCATGGCGCGAACCAGATTGGTATCGCCAGTAGTGATAAAGTTAGAGACGGCCGGATCGTTGTTGATCTCGATCGCGCCCGCGTCGGCCCGCACTGAAGCGAAGGGCGTGAATACCTGCCCAAACTGGTCGGTGATGCTACGTCGCCACTGCAACTCCGCCGAGAACCGACTGTAGGTTCCCGGAACGCCGCGAAGCAGGCAGTTGGCAGTTGTCTTGATCGCAGGATTGGCAGTTTGCGTACAGGTACCGTTGATCAGCGCGCTCTGAGTGATCGCATCGAAGTCCGCTTGGTTGCGCGTCAGGCTGGTGAAGTTCAGTCGATAGCCAAGTTCACCGCCGAGAATAGGACGATCGAAGACGTAGTTGTAATCGATGACCGGATGAATAATCGGAATCTGGCTTTGCGTGTCCGATTCCGAGAAACCAAGGTAGTAGATGGTGCGGGCATCGAAATAGCTGCGATTGCCCTTGCCCGCGAGGTAAAGCTGTGAAACCGCCGCGTCGTTTAGTCCGGTCGCATTCTGAATCGGATCATTTGCGTTGGCGTAGTATCGCGAAAGACGCGGGTTGTAATCCTGCAAGAACGTCCTATCCGATAGCACCGTCGCGTCCCAACCCCACACCCATTTGTTGTTGAGCGCGAACAGACCCGAACTTTCTACGCTACCTCGCCAATCTCGGTAGCCAGGTGTCGTGGAGCCATTGCTGCGGATGAAGTAATCCTTATCGAGCTGGTAGATGCCGGCAGCGCGGATTGAGTAGGCGCCGTCCATCAGCCGCTGGCGGAATTCACCCTGCAGGAGTGGTCCCTGCTTGGTGGTGATCATGGGCGCAAAGGTGGCGTCGTAGTCGGGCGCGAGTGCCCAGTAGTATGGCACTTCGATCGCGCCGCCATATACTGAACTCGATGAAAGCGTTGGCACAAGGAAGCCGGTCTTGCGCTTGACGGTCGGATCGGGCGCAGAGAAGTACGGCATCCATGCAATGGGCCGGCCGAAGAATTCGAGGCGTGCGTCCTCGAAATACATCATCTTCTCGCCCTGGTCATGAATGATGCGGGCGGCCTTCACCTGCCAGAGCGGCGGCTTCTTGGGGTCGTCCTTGCAAGGAAGACAGGCTGTGTACACGCCGTTGTGAAAGACGGTGTAGTTACCGCTTGTCCGTTCGGCGCGCGTCGCGGCCATACGAGTCTGATCGGGTGCATCCAGTCGCAGTGAATCGACGAAGCCGTCGCGGTAGTCGTCCGACAGGTCCATGATCTCGCCATATGTGACCTTGCCGTCCTGTTCAGTGAGCCGGACATTGCCCTCGGCGTGCAGACGCTTTGTCTTCTGATCGTAGATGACCCGGTTGGCCTCGAGTGTGGATTCGCCGTAGTAGATTTGCACGTTGCCCACTGCAGCGACGCGGCTGTTGGCATAGTCGTAGTCGATCTCGTTCGCCTGAACGAGCATCTGCTTTTGCCCGGACTTTTCGCGCTCGAGGGTAACCTTCGATTTTTTTGGCGGGGGTGGGCGCTGCGGGAATTGCAGCTCCTGCGCTGGCGCAGGGACGGACGAAATCAGTCCCCCGCAAGCCAACAGGCCGAGGACGGCGGCAATTGTCGCGACGCCACGGCAATACGGCCGCGGCGCTGATGGACGAGTGCTAACCAGCCCCGCCATCACCCGTCCTCCTGATACAACAACGCAATAAACCCCGTCACGCCGCCGACGAGCGCAGGCAACCAGGCCGCTGCCACTGGGTGCATCAGCTCAGCCCTGCTCAGATCCTCAGTTACTTTCGATAGAACGTAAAGCAGAAACCCGGCCGCCACGCCACTCAAAACCATCTTTTGGACCCCGCCAAAACGGAAGAAGCGTAGACTTACCGCGGCGGCAAGGAGAACCATGGCGGCCAGCAAAAACGGGCGCGCCAGAAGCTTCTGCAATTGCAATCTATAGCCTGCCGCAACTAAACCGGCATGCTCCGCGATCTTGATATACTGAGGAAGTTCCCAGAACGGCACAGTCTCGGGGGTGGCAAAGCTTTCGCGCACTTGTTCGGGCGTGAGGCTGGTCTTGAGGCGGTATTCTGCTTGCGTTGCCGGCAACACGCCTAAGGCGAAAATGCGGGCATCGCGCAATACCCAGATGCCGGGTTCCAGCACCGCCGCGCGCGCTTCGATGCGCTGTTTGAACCGGCCATCGAGATCGAAAGCGAACACCGAGACGCCATTGAGGTTGATGCCCTGATCGCGGCTGCTGACGGCATTGATGATGGTCTGGCCATCGTCGGTGCGCTGGGTTACCCAGAAGGTGCTGCCCTGTCTGGCCGTATTTTGTCCAAATAGCTCGGCCTCAAAACGTTTTGAGCGCTCCTGAAGGACTGCCGAGACCGGATTGTAGACGGTCGTCGCGACGACACCGAACACGAACGCCACGGCTAGCGCCGGAGAAACGAATTGCCAGGCCGATAAACCGGCGGACCTGGCGATCACCAGCTCAAGGCGTCGCGACAGATTGAGGAAGCATGACATCGCGCCGATCAGCACGCAGAATGGCAGAATGCGTTCGACCACTTGCGGCACGCGATAGAGAGAGGTTTTTGCGACCAGCACCGCTGACACATTCGGAATATCACCGGCCCGCCGCATCATTTCGATGTAATCAATCAGCATCACCAGGACGAATATCCCGGCGAATACCACCAGCACTGCGCTCAGGAAACGCAGTCCGAAATATCGTGCCAATGTTCCAACAAAGATCGGCATGATGTCACATCAGGGCGTGGCAAAACGCTGGCTCAGGCGTTCGGTCAGTGCCGTGAGCCAGTCGGTGATGAAAGCGGGCGGCTCCAAAATCAGGCCGCGGCGAATGACGTAAAATCCGAGACCGAATGCGGTGGCCAGCGCCAGATATTGCAGGGACAACATCCAGGGAGCAGCGGCACCGAATACGGTAGATGCAAAGCCGATCAAGCGCAGCATGGCGACACCGCCGATGGCGCCAAGCATTGACAGTGTGCGGCTTTGCCGGGTCGTGCGTGGCGCGCCGAGATAGGCATAGGCGATCACCACGAAGGCGATCGGATAGAATGGCGCCATCAACCGGTCGTGCAGCTCGGCGCGGAACTGGTCGGGCTGTTCGATGTAGAACTGATCCTTTGGATCGGGGAACAGCAGCTGCCAGAGATAGCGTTCGCGGATCGAATATCTTACCGCTTGCGCGCCACCCGCGAACTGAGAGAGATCGAACGCATAGCGATCGAAGACCACCATGGCGGGGTCACGCTGGTTGGTCTCGTGCCGCTGCACGATTCCCTTTTGAAGAACCAGGTACGTGCCGCTGCTGTTATCAAGCAGCTCGCCAATCTCCGAAAGCACAGTGATGCGTTCGTTTGAATTGCGGCGGTCATCAAGGAAAATTCCCGCAAGCTGCCCGTTTGGACGCCGTTCGCGAATATGAATGGTGACGCCGCTTTCGATTGCGGTGAAGCGGCCAGGCTGAACGATGTTGCTCACCACATTCGCGCGCACTTCCGTCAGCCAATCGCGCAGCATCCGCAAGCCCTTGGGCGCAAAATAGGCGCTGATGGTAGCGACCAGCACCGACACTACGATTGCTGCAGCCAAGAAAGCGCGAAACAGAATCCACGGCGACATGCCAGCCGCATTCATGACTATGATTTCGGAATCGTTGGACATCTTGTTGAGCACATGCGCGACCGCGATCAGTAGAGCGATCGGCGCGATCACCAAGATGAGCAGCGGTATGATCAGGCCAGTGATCCCGATGAAGACCAGAATGGTCTGGCCCTGACTTGTCATGATGTCGATGTCACGCAGCGCCTGCGTGACCCAGATCACGGCAGTCAGACTGACCAGCACGATCAGGAACGCACCCAAGGTGGTGCGAAAAATATATCGGCTGATGGACCCCATCCGCGGCTTCGTCCCCTGAGCCGGCATAAACCGGACTCCACGTTCGGCTCCCCACCGGACGCGAAGCGTTCAGCTTAAAACTCTACCCCCGTCAGAATTACCTTGATCGCCCGACAAAATGGCCGGGCAAAGGCAAAGCCGTTGAACATGCACAACAAAATGTAAATGTGACTGACGCTTGGAAACGCGGGGTATGGACCCTCGATAGGCATGGGGATACCCCCTGAGCGGGCTCGCTTTAAGCGGCAAATCCCTTGTTATCTTTGGAAAAAGGGCCGGAATCCGCCCTATTGGGGCTTTGCAGAGGCATTGCGGGCGGGCCATATGGGCGTGAGCCATCGGGCTACCGGTTGGCAAGAAAAAGGATCCTCCATTGATGACCGATGCCCTCAGGCTTGGCTTTGGCCCGTTCACTGCCCCCGCCAAGGGCGTTCTCGTAGCGTTCTGCGACGAGGGTCTGAGATTTGGCCCCGCCACCCGCAGGGCCTTGGCGCCGGCGGTCGAGGTGGTCGGACGGGCGGCAAAGGCTGAGCGTTTTACCGGCAAGAAAAACGCGACGTTGGAGCTGGTGGTCCCCGAAGGACTCAAGGCCACGCGGCTCGTCGTTATCGGCCTTGGCAAGACGGCCGATCTCAAGCCCAAGGATTTCCTCAGGCTCGGCGGTCTCGCCATGAGCAAGCTTCCGAACTCCGCCAGTGACGCCACTGTGCTCGCCGAAATGCCGGGCGGCGCCATGAAATCCGAACAGGCTGCCGATCTCGCACAAGGCCTACGTCTGCGCGCCTACGCATTCGACCGCTACAAAACCAAGCGCAAGGACGACGAGAAACCGCCCGCGATGCGCAACGTGACGGTCGCAGTCAGCGACGTTGCGGGCGCGCGCAAAGTCTACGAACCGCGCTCAGCGATTTCTGACGGAGTGCTCCTTGCGCGCGATCTTGTGAACGAACCCGCCAACGTCCTCTCTCCGGAGGAGTTCGCGCGCCGCGCTGGTGCGCTGAAGAAACTCCGCGTCGCAGTCGAAGTCCTCGATCTCAAGGCGATGAAGAAACTCGGCATGAACGCGCTGCTCGGCGTCGGTCAGGGTTCGGCGCGGGAAAGTCGCGTCGTGGTTATGCGGTGGAATGGCGGAAAGGCGGGCGAGGCGCCCGTTGCCTTCATTGGGAAAGGCGTGTGTTTCGACACCGGCGGTATCTCCATCAAACCTGCCGCGAGCATGGAAGACATGAAGGGCGATATGGCCGGCGCCGCTTGTGTGGTTGGGCTGATGCACGCGCTGGCCGCCCGTAAAGCACGCGTGAACGCCATAGGGGTCATCGGTGTCGTCGAGAACATGCCGGATGGGAATGCGCAACGGCCGGGCGACATCGTCAAGTCAATGTCTGGACAGACAATTGAAATCATCAATACCGATGCGGAAGGCCGCCTCGTGCTCGCCGACGCCATCTGGTATACGGCGCAGCGCTTCAAACCGAAATTCATGGTGGATCTGGCCACGCTCACGGGGGCCATCATTGTCGCGCTCGGTCAGGAATACGCCGGCATGTTTTCCAACAACGACCAACTCGCGGAGCGGCTGACCAAGGCCGGTTTGGAAACCGGCGAGTTGGTTTGGCGCATGCCACTCGCACCCGAATACGACAAGATGATCGATTCCAAGTTTGCCGACATGAAAAATACCGGCGGTAGCCGGTGGGGCGGAGCGATTACTGCTGCCCAATTCATCAAGCGGTTTGTCGATGACAAGACACCTTGGGCGCATCTCGATATTGCCGGCACGGGGTTTGACTCACGTCAGACCGATATCAACAAGAGCTGGGGGTCGGGGTGGGGCGTGCGGCTGCTCGATCGGTTGGTGGCGGATTACTACGAGAAGTAGCGCGATGACCGAGATTCTTTTCTACCACTTGCAAGGCCAGAAACTGGAAGGCGTGCTGCCGGCGCTCTTGGAAAAATCGCTGGAGCGCGGCTGGAAGGTGGTCGTACAGGGGGCGTCCGAGGAACGCATCGAGGCTCTCGATGCGCATTTGTGGACCTACCGGGATGACGGCTTTCTGCCGCACGGCACCTGGCGCGAGCCCGAGGCGGCCCAGCAGCCGGTGCTGTTGACGCTCACCGAAAGCAATCCCAACGGAGCCACCGTGCGGTTCCTGATTGATGGTGCGCCGATGCCTGTCGATACTCAGAGTTACCAGCGCATCGTGCTTTTGTTCGACGGCGATGACGCGGAAGCGGTGACGGCCGCGCGCGCACACTGGTCGGCCGTCAAAGAGAAGGGACTCGAAGCGACCTATTGGCAGGCGGATGAGCAGGGGCGGTGGGCGAAAAAGGCTTGAACGCGCTGCGCCGGCAGGGGACTCGGCCATTGGATCACAGGCCAATGACCGATTTGGGGGGTAGCCCTCTGGGCGACCGACACTTGCCGCCCGCCACTGTGATGACGCAAAATACGTCTTAAGGGACAAGCAGAAAATCAGCCGGGGATCAGCCGCTTTGTCGCGTCATCTTACCTATTTGAGGATCGCGCTATCCTGCGCCGCAGCGCTCTCCGTGGCCGGCTGCAAGAACGCGGGCGGTGTATTCGAAGATCAAAATGAGGGCGGATGGTTTGCCAAACCGGTATTTAGCAAACCAGAGTGGGCCATGGCCTCGAACACCGGGGCAAATCTCGGTCCGAAGGGGCCGGTGGGGCCAGAGGACATAGTGAGCGCGGATGGGCAGTGTGCAGCGCCAACCACAGCCCAAGCCGCTGAAGCATCTCCAGCGGCAGCAGCTCAATCGCAGCCGCCCGCGGATCGCGCGGTCGGCTCGGTCGCCGGCGATCTTGCTGGCGCGCCGATGCCGCCAGCCACCGCCGCATCTGCGACTCCCAATTCAAGATTGCAAAGGTTGGAGCCGGGTTCTGGACCGCCGCCGGTGGCTGGCGGCATCGCTCTTGGCATGACCGAATGTCAGACAGTCCAGCGCGCAGGTGCGCCGAGCAACGTCGCCATCAGCGGCGGCGAGAAGGGTGAGCGCAAGGTTGTGCTGACTTACCTGAGCGGGCCGTGGCCTGGTATTTACACTTTCACCGCCGGCCGTCTCAACGTCGTTGAGCGTGCGCCCGAGCAGCCGAAACCGGTGGCGCCAAAGAAGACGCCGAAGAAGAAACCGCCGCCGAAGACGGCTACCCACGAAATCGAGCGCAGTTACGTTCGGTAGGATCAGCCAAGTTTGCGCAGCGCGCCGTCACCGGTTTCGCGCTGATAAATGATCAGATCGAAACTCGGCGTACGATCATTGCCGATGATGGCGCTCAATAGCGCGTGCGCTTGTCCTCGATGGTGAGTTTGGTGATTGAAAAAATGGTCGAGCGCCGGGGCAAGTACCTGCTCGATATCCTGCGGATTGACGACGGTGCGGTAGCGGATCGTCTTGGCGAGATCGTCGTCGTTCAAGGTGCCGATATACTGATGGATACGTCCATCTTCAGCGCGCCGGGCCGCGCGCAATTGCGCAAAATCATCATAAAGGATCGCATCGAGGCTCGGCGGCACTTCGCCTTGTCCGGTGAAGCGCCGCATCCAGATGCGGTCTCCGACCAAAAGATGGTTGAGGGTACCGTGCAACGATCCGAAGAAGGCGCCGCGATTGGCGCGATAGTCAGCCTCCGCGACCTGAGCGGCGGCGTCATAAAGGCGCTCGTTGCACCAGGCATTGTAGCCGGCAAACATCCGGTAGCGGGCCAGCATGCTGCGCTCCTGCATTTAGACCCGGGACCCCTCACAGCGACCGATCTTGCCGCCTGACAGTCCCACCGGTATAAGCCGCGCGGCCCGACTTCTCCAATGAAACTCCGTAAACTCTCCGATCAATATCAGTGAAGGAAGATCCGATGGCGATCGAGCGCACATTTTCGATCCTCAAGCCCGACGCGACGGGGCGTAATCTGACGGGCGCCATCAACGCCATTATCGAGAAAGCGGGTCTGCGCATTGTCGCGCAAAAGCGCGTGCGTATATCCCGCGAGCAGGCGGAAAAATTCTACGCCGTGCATCGCGAGCGGCCGTTCTTCCGCGAACTCGTCGATTTCATGATCTCCGGGCCTGTCGTCGTTCAGGTGCTGGAAGGCGACAATGCGATCGCGAGATATCGCGAAGTCATGGGCGCGACCGACCCGGCCAAGGCTGCCGCCGGGACCATCCGCAAGACGCACGCAAAATCGATCGGCGAAAATTCGGTGCATGGATCGGATGCGCCTGAGACGGCTGTGCGGGAAATCGCGCAGTTTTTCGCGGAGAACGAGATCGTCGGCTAGGGTGGCATTGCGCCGCGGTGTTGGTACTGGTACCTCCCTTATGATCTTGTAGACTGACAGCGAACCTATAAAACACGCCTCCGCCGGTTGGCGGTGAAGTTCGACGACCGAACTCGAGGGAACGAACTGTGGACGCTTTGGTATCCGAAATGATGCGCCCGGCATTCTGGTTGGCCGCGCTGCAAATCATGGGAATCAATATTCTGCTATCCGGCGACAATGCGGTCGTCATTGCGCTTGCCGTCCGTGCGCTTCCGCCTAAGGAGCGGTTTTGGGGCATGGTTCTTGGTGCCGGCGCGGCGGCAGTCTTGCTGATCGTGTTTACCGGAATTGTCGCAACTTTGATGAAGTTGCCATACCTCAAACTTGCCGGGGGGCTTGCGCTGTTCTGGGTCGCCATCAAGCTCGTGTCACCGCAGGCACACGACAGCGAAGACACGCCCGAAGCGGTCGAGGATTTGTGGCGCGCGGTTCGGGTTGTGGTCGTGGCCAATATCGTGATGAGCCTCGACAATGTGATTGCGGTCGCCGCGGCTGCGAAAGGCAACTACGTATTGCTCGGGCTCGGCCTCGCGGTCAGCATTCCGGTCGTGATCGCGGGCAGCGCCTTGTTCCTGGCTATCATCGAGCGCTTCCCGATCGTGGTGTGGGGCGGCGGAGCTTTGCTTGGCTGGATTGCGGGCGGCTTGTTGCCGGAGGATCCCGTTATTGCCGAACATTTTTCGGAGGCGACTGCCGAGACACTTGAAGTGGTCTGCGGGATTGCCGGCGCCATCATCGTCGTCCTAGTCGGCCTATATCTGGTAAAATCAAGGCGCGTGCAGGAAGAGGCAGCATAGGCAGCCTTATCAAGCCGAGAAGGCGATTGCACGATGAACAGACCCGTGCGGGACGTCGGTTCGGCGGTTCGTATCGGGGCAACCGCTTGCCCGCATGACTGCCCGTCGACCTGCGCCCTTGAGGTCGAGATTCTCGATGACCGCACCATCGGACGCGTGCATGGCGCGAAAGACAACGACTACACCGCAGGTGTGATCTGCGCCAAGGTCGCGCGCTATGCCGAGCGCGAGCATCACGCGCAGCGTCTGCTGCACCCTTTGCGGCGCAAGGGCACAAAAGGCTCCGGCGAATTCGAGCGTATTTCGTGGGATGACGCGCTCGATCTGGTGGCTGAAAAATTCCTTAAGGCCGAGCAAAGCCACGGTGCTGAAAGCGTCTGGCCTTACTATTACGCCGGCACTATGGGACTGGTCATGCGCGACGGCATCAACCGCTTGCGCCACGTCAAGAAATATTCCGGCTTCCATTCCACCATCTGCGTCAACCCCGCTTATGCCGGCTTTGCTGCTGGTATTGGCCGCATAGCCGGTGTCGACCCGCGAGAAATGGCGAAATCCGACCTCATCGTGATCTGGGGCACCAATGCGGTGAACACGCAGGTCAATGTCATGACCCACGCCGTGCGCGCGCGTAAAGAGCGCGGCGCCAAGATAGCGGCAGTCGACATCTACATGAACGACACAATGGAGCACGCAGATTTGCCGGTGCTCGTGAAGCCCGGGACCGATGGCGCGCTCGCCTGCGCGGTGATGCATTGTCTTTTCCGCGACGGCAGGGCCGATTGGGATTATCTGGAAAAGTACACCGATGCGCCGCGTGAACTTGAGGCACACCTTCGCATGCGCGATCCGGCCTGGGCCGCGGCCATTACGGGAGCGCCGGTCGAGACAATCGAAGAATTCGCACGACTGATCGGCGGCCACAAACGCTCATTCTTCCGGCTCGGCTACGGATTTTCGCGCTCGCGTAACGGCGCAGCCAACATGCACGCGGCAAGCTGCATTCCGGCGGTGACGGGAGCCTGGCAATATGAAGGTGGCGGCGCGTTTCATATCAGCGCGGACATATACCAACTCAACAAGACGTTGATCGAAGGGCTTGATGTTTGGGATCGTTCAGTGCGCATGCTCGATCAATCGCGTATCGGCGCGATTTTGACCGGCGAGCGAGAAGTATTGCACGGCGGCGGCCCCGTTCGCGCGTTGATCATTCAGAACACCAATCCGGTGTCGGTTGCACCTGACCAAAACAAGGTCAAACAGGGTTTCGCGCGGGATGATCTGTTCGTCTGCGTACACGAGCAGTTCATGACAGAGACGGCGCTGATGGCGGATGTGGTGCTACCGGCAACCACTTTCCTGGAGCACGACGATATCTATCGTGGCGGCGGCCATCAGTATCTCATCCTGGGACCGAAGCTGGTGGAGCCACCGGGCGAATGCCGCAACAATCATGAGGTCATCAGTGGACTGGCCGAACGCCTCGGTGCCAAGCACCGTGGTTTTGACATGACCCCACGCGAACTCATCGACCAGATGCTGCAGGTCTCAAAACGGGGCACGCTCGCCGAACTGGAGGCCAACCGCTGGCTCGATTGCCAGCCTTCATTCCGGCAGTCGCATTATTTGGACGGGTTTCCTTGGCCGGACCGGAAGTTCCGGTTCAAACCGGATTGGGAAAATGTGCCGTTCCGCAGCCCTTACAAAAGCGGACCAGTTGCGGAAATGCCGAAGCTGCCGGATCACTGGACTGCGATCGAGCAGCCGGACGGTGAGCATCCATTCCGGCTCGCGACATCCCCGGCGCGGGGGTTTCTTAATTCGACATTCAACGAAACCCCGACGTCACTTGCGCAAGAGCAGCGGCCAACCGTCATGGTCCATCCCGATGACGCACGCGCGTATGGAATCGCGGATGGTGATTATGTGGTGCTTGGAAACAAGCGTGGGGAGGTACGCCTGCACGCGAAATTGTTCGCTGGGGTGCGTCGCGAGGTTCTGATTGCAGAGTCAATCTGGCCGAATTCGGCCTATGCCGATGGCTGCGGTATCAACACGGTCACCGGTGCCGACCCGATTGCGCCTTACGGCGGCGCTGCCTTCCATGACAACAGGGTATGGATGCGAAAAGCGCGCGCGGATTGATGCCGCGCGCGCCTTGCAAATATGACCCTAGAGTTCTTTGCCGATCATGCGATCAGCGGAGTAGGGACCGCCGCCGCGTATAGCGATCGCGAACAGTACCACCCCGATGAGCAGAACGTATTCGTATCCACCGCCGCCAGCCGCGTAACCTTTCGGAAAGTGTACAAACAGCAAAGCGATGGCCATTTCAATTGCGAGTGCGGCTGCGAAGAATCGCGTGAACAGGCCGATAATGAGACAGACGCCGCCAACCGTTTCCAGAATTATGGCAGCATAAGCAAACGCCAGCGACGGCTCGAGGCCGTTCTTCGCCATACTGGTTGCGACCGCAGCGGCTCCGATTTTGAATTTTCCCGAAACGTGCATCAAAAACATGATGCCGACGACCACGCGGACTATCGTGCCTGCGATGTCCCGCCAGGACGTATAGAAATCCGCAAGGCCGGGATAGATTAGTTTCGTCTCTCCTCGATCGCTCATGGCGTCTCCCCTTTGTTCTCGCGCCGCTCGCTGGCGGCGCTCGCCCGTGCACAAACAACTATAACACCTGACGATGCGGAGTATTCAATGGCCTTTGCACTGCAAAGCAAGATAACTCAGGTGGGATCGGCCACCAGACTTTCGGTATCGGGCACCGGAACACCGTCGATCAAGCAGCGGCCGTCAACGACCCGCACGCGGCTTTCCGCCACGAGCTTGAGCGCTAAAGGATAAATGCGGTGCTCGGTCTTGAGCACTCGCGCCGCGAGGGCTTCCTCGCTATCGCCGGGGTGCACGGCGACGGCGCCTTGCGCGATGATCGGCCCGGAGTCCATTTCCGGCACTACGAAATGAACGGTAGCGCCATGACGTTTCGCGCCGGCTTCGAGCGCACGCTTGTGGGTATCGAGGCCTTTGAAGGCTGGCAGCAGGGCAGGGTGGATGTTGAGTATGCGCCACTGCCATTTCTTGACGAAATCGGCGGTGAGCAACCGCATGAAACCGGCCAGACAGACCAGATCGATGCGGTGTCTTTCGAGTGTCGCTTGCACTGCATGTTCGAACCCGGCGCGATCCTTGCCGAAGTTCGTGTGGTCAACGGCCTCGGTGGCAATTCCGGCGGCGCGCGCAACCAAAAGGCCGCCGGCGTCCGGCCGGTTGGAAACGACAAGCACGATTTCAGCGGGATAACTTTTGTCTTTCGCAGCCTCGATGAGAGCAGCCATATTAGAGCCGCGGCCTGAGATGAACACGGCGACGCGCTTGCGACTCATAATTCACCCGAGATCGAGTTTGCTGTCATAAACGACGCGCGCGTCGTCGGCTGCCTTGCATATATTGCCAAGTGTCACGACAGTCTCGCCAGCGCGCGCAAACGCTTTAGCAACAGCGTCTGCTTCCTTGGGTGATGCGATCGCGATCATTCCGATACCGCAGTTGAAGGTTCGCAGCATTTCATTTTGTGCGATGTGACCTTCGCTTGCGAGCCAACGAAACACGGACGGCACCCGCACGCGTGTGAGATCAATACGCGCGGCAAGCCCCTTGGGCAGAACCCTCGGGATGTTGTCGGGAAATCCGCCACCTGTAATATGCGCCAAACCTTTCACCGCCTTGGTCTCGCGTATCGCGTTAAGGCACGCCTTCACGTAAATGCGCGTCGGTGTGAGAATCGCTTCGCCGAGGCTCTGCTCGGACGCGAACGGTGCCTCCGCTGTCCATGGCAGCCCGGTTTTTTCGACGACCTTGCGCACGAGTGAGTATCCGTTGGAATGTATGCCGGATGACGCAAGCCCGAGGATGACGTCGCCTTCAGTAATATCGGCGCGCGGGAGCAAGGCGTCGCGCTCAACCGCGCCAACTGCGAAGCCGGCGAGGTCGTAATCGTCGCCCTGATACACACCAGGCATTTCGGCGGTTTCGCCGCCGATCAGCGCGCAGCCGGCTTCGCGGCAGCCGATGCTAATTCCTGCCACCACGGCAGCGCCGATCTCCGGCTCCAGCTTTCCGCAGGCGTAGTAGTCGAGGAAGAAGAGGGGTTCAGCACCTTGCACCACCAGGTCGTTCACGCTCATCGCGACCAGATCGATGCCGATGGTGTCGTGACGGCCGGTGTCAACCGCGACCTTGAGCTTGGTGCCAACGCCGTCGGTAGCCGCAACGAGCACCGGGTCGCGGTAGCCGACCCGCTTGAGGTCGAACACCCCGCCGAACCCCCCAATTTCGGCGTCCGCACCGGGCCGAGCGGTGGCGCGAACCAGCGGCTTGATCAGCTCCACCATCCGGTTGCCGGCGTCGATATCAACACCGGCTTGCGCGTAAGTGAGACCGCGCTGTTTTTCTGCCATGATGGATCCTCGTCCGCGCCGGGTCGTACGTTGGAATCGCAAGTCGCGCAATGGTCCAAGCATCGTTATACTCTGCCGCTGAGTTTGGCGTGTTTCCGGCAATGGTGGCCGGACCGCAGCCGCGAGCCGGGATTGCCTTGAGTATTCCAAATCTCATTACGCTGGGGCGCATTCTGCTTGTGCCGGTCGTGGTTTGGGCGATCGCATCCGGCGAGCAATATATCTGGATCGCCTTCGTGCTGTTCCTGGCCGCTGGCGTGAGCGATGCTGTCGACGGCTACCTCGCCAAGCGTTTCCAAATGACCACGATCCTTGGCGCCTATCTCGACCCGCTTGCCGACAAGACGCTGATCGTTTCGATCTATCTCACCCTCGGTATCAAGGGATTGATTCCCGGCTGGCTGGTTATCCTGGTGGTGTCGCGGGACATCATGATTGTCGGTGCGGTGATGTTGTCTTGGCTGGTCGGCATACCCATCAAGGTCAAACCGCTGCTTGTGTCGAAGCTCAATACCGTAGCGCAGATCGTGTTTGCCTGTGTGGTTCTCGGTACAGTCGGGTTCGGCTACGCGTTGCCGACGCTTACGTGGGTGCTCATGGGCCTAGTCGCCGCGTTGACGTTATTGTCTGTCGCCGCCTATGTGGCCGAGTGGGTTCGCCACATAAACTCTTCGGCTGCGAAACCGTGAGCCGGCGACCCGCATCGCGTCCGCATCGCGGCTCCGCGATGGAGAACGGCGTCTTCCAGCGCCAGCTCATCTTCTGGCTGGCGGCGCTGGCACTGTTCGTGCTGGCGTTGTGGCTGCTCAGTGACATTCTGCTGCCGTTTGTTGCGGGACTTGCGATCGCGTATTTGCTCACACCTCTCACCGATCGTCTTGAGCGCCTCGGCGTCAATAGGCTGGCGGCCGCGCTGCTGATCATCACTGTGGTGGTGCTTGCTCTGATCTATCTCATTCTCCTGGTGGCACCGTTTCTTGGCGGCCAACTGTCGTCTTTCATCGAGAGCGTCCCCGGTTACGTGGCAAAGCTGCAGGCGTTGTTAAGCGATCCGAGCCTGCCTTGGATCCAGAAGTTGCTGGGTGCGGGCTTCAGCCCCGACAAATCGATGGGCGATCTGATGGCCCAAGGCGTCGGCTGGCTGACCGCTTTTCTGCATTCATTATGGTCGGGTGGGCGCGCCCTGGTATCCGTGTTCTCGCTTGTCGTGGTAACGCCGGTTGTCGCTTTCTATCTGATCTACGACTGGCACCGGATGATACGTACCGTCGACGGCTGGATCCCGGTTCGGCAGCGCGACACGGTGCGCGCTCTCGCCCGCGAGATTGACGCGGCGATTTCCGGCTTCCTGCGAGGACAAACCGGGGTATGTCTGATCCTCGGCTCATTCTATGCACTGGCACTGACGCTGACCGGCCTCAATTTTGGTTTGCTGATCGGCCTGATTTCCGGGCTCATCACTTTTGTCCCCTACGTTGGCTCGATGACGGGCCTCGTGCTTTCGCTGGGCGTGGCGGTCGCGCAGTTCTGGCCAGATTATGGATCGATCCTGATGGTGCTCGGCATTTTCCTGGTCGGTCAGTTTCTCGAAGGCTATGTGCTGTCGCCAAAACTGGTGGGCGAGAGTGTCGGGCTGCATCCCGTCTGGCTGATCTTCGCGTTGCTTGCCTTCGGTTATCTGTTCGGCTTCGTTGGGCTTTTGGTGGCCGTGCCGCTTGCCGCTACGATCGGCGTGCTGGTGCGCTTTGCGTTGCGCCAATACCTTGAAAGCTCGTTCTACACCGGCGAGAACTCGGATTGACGCATGAGCGGTTCGTTCGCCCCGCGGCAGCTCGCGCTTGCGCTCGATCACTCCGTCAGTTTTGCGCGAGAGGACTTTCTCAGCGGCCCGTCCAACATTGCGGCTTGCACACTGATCGAACGTTGGCCGGACTGGCCCGATCGGATTGTCGCTCTCATTGGTCCTGAAGGCTCAGGGAAAAGCCATCTTGCCGCGATCTGGGCGGAATCGGCAGGCGCACGCATATTGTCGGCGAAGCTATTGTCCGTCATCGAGGTACCCGCAGCGCTCGCGACCGGTGCATTGGTCGTCGAAGATCTGGAAGCAAGCGATCTCGACGAACAGGCGCTGTTCCATCTCATTAATCTCGCGCGCGAAGAAGACGCTTATGTCCTTCTCACAGGGCGTTTGGCGGTGGCAGGCTTTCCAGTCACAATTCGCGATCTTGCATCACGGTTGCGGGCAGTGCCGGCGGTCATGCTCACGCCACCCGACGATGCGCTCTTACGCTCGCTTCTGGTCAAGCTGGCCGCAGATCGCCAGCTGGCGCTGGACGAGCCTCTCGTGAATTATCTCGTCAACCGCATCGAGCGTTCATTCGCGGCTGCTCGCGCCGCTGTCCAAAGACTCGACGATGAGGCGATGCGCCAGCAGCGTCCCGTCACACGAGCGCTTGCGGTCGAGCTGTTTCGCACTCCTTAACGCAGATGTGTCACACTTGACGAAATGGGCCGCCAGGCCCGAACTG
>DAHUXA010000290.1 GCA_027307405.1 Hyphomicrobiales bacterium
CGACGAGCCCTTCGAGGCGCGAAACGTTTTGGAGCAGACGCTCGCTCGTCAAGCTCAGCAAATAGTATCCGAATTCCGGATTCTGGAAATAAAGCTCGAGTAGCGTTTCGTATGTGATCGTCAGGACATCGCCACTTTCGATGCACTTGACTGTCTGGGTGCGCCTGTTTTTCGGCGCGACGAAACCAAGCTCTCCCATGATTCGGCCGGGAGGGACCTCGACACCGATTTCGCTAACCAGAAATTTTCCGGTGACAGTCAGAAACATTTCATTGGCAACATCGCCCTTGCGGAACAAGGTGTCGCCCTTTTTATATTTTCTCGGCGTCATGTATGGCCTCAGCCAATCCATCGACAAGTCACCCTGCGCGGACAAGCGCGCCTTCTTGACCAGAGAGAGCATCTGACGAAGGCGGATGACGTTGATCGGCAGCGAAAGAAGGTAAAGCAAAAATGTGGATACCGCGCCGGCCACCACACCATAGGCAATGAAAAACGTGATGCTGATAATGCCAATGACGCGAAGTGGCACGATTGTGCGCATCATGAGTGTGGCGACGTAGAACGCCGCGCCCACAAGCGCCAGCACATTCGCAACATTGATATTTGCGACTATGACCTCCATCACGCGATGAGCCACGGCGTCGTAAGTGAAATGATTGGGATCCAGACCAAGATCGATAAAGACCTTGTCTAGTTTCAAATTCTGTCCCACGAAGTTGAGAATGCGACCTAAGGTTGAATCCGGATCTACGCTAAGCATGCTTCCCTCACGGAAATCTACCGATGGCATAAGCCAATTTTCATCTCAATATTACAGCGCGTGCGCGTGGTAATCGAGTGAGACCGGGCACATTACGTCATGTCCTAACAGACGGCCGAAATTTCGCTATTGCCGCGTCTGGCAGTTCGTGACGCCGGAAGGGCCGGTTTGACAAATTACATTTGGTGTCGGGGCCGGTCCGGGAGCCGCTGCAGGTGAACCCCGCTTGGCGCGTCGACTTTCAACATATTTCAGGCATGTGTCGTATTGCGGACTGCCGTAGGGAAATCCGTATCCCTCGCAGGCGATGGCATTTGCATCCAGATCCTCGCTCCAAGGCTGAGCGCAGCCAGACAGAGCCAGCATGACAGTGATTGCTGCAACGGCATACTTGCCCGCCTGCGAAAAAGTCTGGACGCGCGACACGGCTAGCGACTCCTACCATTGCCAACTGTTGCTGCGATCATATCGCATGCGGACAAATGCGGGAACTCGCCAGACCCTCAGCTTGTCGGAATTGCATCGGGGGGAAGGCGCTCCGCGTAGCCGCCGCCGCGTCGAAAAGCCGACTCGTGGACGAGCGACTTTGGCGGGATGGTACGTCGCCGGCCGAGGTTCGGCCTGCGCTCCCACTTTTGCTTTGCCCAATTGTAATGCCGCTTCCAGAGAATTTCGGCGAGCCACCAGAGGCCGGTCAGCGACTCGTGCATTTTTGCGTTTGCGTCGGGGACGGCGTAGGCGCCGCTCTTACCGAGCACCAGATCCATTCGTCCGGGGCTGACAAGAAGGCCGGCGCTGATAGCCTCTTTAAGCATCCACTCGAGGGAAATCTTTGAAAGGCCGCTCTCGGCCTCCGGGTAGCCGCCGCCGACATCCTCATGAACGCCCGGGAACCAGACTTGCTTGAGATTCTGCGGGCCGCTCTGTGGTAGCGCACCTTTCGGTATCCAGAGGTTCGTACGGAAGAAGGCACGGCGCTCATCGATCGCAATGGCGTGGCGGCCGATCTCGATGTCGGGGTTGTCGCCCGTGTAGGGCAGCCGCAGCGGGTTCTCGTACCAACCGACCGAGCTAACGGTATCCCACACGCCGACAAACCATGGCTTGCAAATTCGAGTTGAGAACGTGCTCTTGAAATCCGCAGCGAGAGTGAAGTAGCTCTTTTGCTCGGCATTGCGACTGCCGCCATTGCTGTCGATAGCGTGAATCGCCATCAGCATGCGGATCGCATAGGGCACGAGCGCTTCATTGCCCTTGGGAATAAGTCCGTACATGCGAAGCAGCGATGCAACCGCCCGCGCCGTATAGGCGCCGCGGCTAAATCCGAACAGGAAGACGCGATCTCCTTCCTCGAAGTTATTCATCAGAAAGACGTAAGCATCGCGAATATCTGCCTCGAGCCCATAGCCGAATGCTTGACCGGCAAGGCGCGTGGCGATGCGTGTCGCCCGCGTCAGCGTACCGGGAGGCTCCATCGTGCCGAGACCGGGATGATAGTAGGCCACTTGCCCGGCCGGATCGCGGATAAGCGTAAAGAACAGCTTGACGACATTGGTGCGGTCTTCCGCGAACTCATTCGCAGTGCCATCGCAGCAGAGCACGACGTTTTTTGGCATTGGGCGATCCCCCCGATCGCGAATTGGCAGTCGGGCTTCACGTCCCGGGCAAGATCGGCTCAACCAGATGTCCTGATTTTCTTCGAGTTCCGAGTCGTGTCCGCGTGTTGGGTTCTTCGTACGCGAGGCAGCTTAGACCTGGTCGCCAATCCGGGTGTGTAATCCAGTTCACATTGGGCGGTGCGCTCCGTCTTTTCTTTCCGCTCGGGCAGCGGAGGTTCCGTGGAACCACTCCGCGTCACCTCCATTGATTTCCGAAAGGGCGATGATTTTGGAGGAAAATATGCGCACGCTACTGAGAAAAATTGCGATTGCGGCTGCAGCTGCCGTCACGATC
>DAHUXA010000291.1 GCA_027307405.1 Hyphomicrobiales bacterium
CTTCAGAAGATGATCGAGGACACCACGCGTCCGCGTATCGAGCAGGTCGGCAAAGTATGGGATTCTGCCGACGCGCCCGGCAAACAGTATCTCGTATCGGAAGGTGATACACCGATCGTGCTGTCGAAGGAGCAGGATGCGTTGTTCAAAAAGATTGGTGCCGAGGATTCCGCCAAGGTGCTCAAGGAGCTCGACGGCAAGGGCCTGCCGGGGTCCAAGGTGCATGCCGCAATGAATGCGGCGGCCGCAAAATACGCCAAGACGTCGTTCTCGTTCTGGAAGACGTGAACGGCGGTCACGGGGTGCGGGCGTTATCGACGCTTATTGCGCGTTTTACCTGCTACGGCAGCGCATTGTTTCTTGCGGCGATGATGCTGATCACCGTCGCTGATGTGACTCTGCGCGCGCTATTCAACCTGCCGATCACCGGTGCTTACGATCTTGTGCAACTGTTCCTGGTCGGCACAATATTCCTAAGCATTCCCCACGTGTTCTTACGCGACGAAAACATCGTCATCGACTTCGTCGATCACGTGTTCGGACGTACGTTTGTTGGGCTGCTCAAGATTGTCGCCAGTCTGGCCGGGTTCGTGTTCATCGCCGTGTTGTCCTGGAAAACCTTCATCCCGGCGTTGGACGCCATGCGGTTCAATGAAGTGTCGCCAGACCTCGCGATTCCGATGACGGTACACTGGTCCCTGATGATCGCCGGTATCGTGCTCACCTTGCCCGTGACGGCCTTGATACTGGTCGAGAGCATTAGAAGTCTCGTGTTGGCGCGAGATGCCCGATGAGTCCGCAAAGCGTGGGCATTGTCGGCTTCCTGATCATGGTAGCGCTGATCTTCCTGCGCATGCCGGTTGCCATCGCGCTCGGGTTAGTGGGCACGGTCGGCTACGCTACGCTCAACGGCTGGACGCAATCCTTATTGGTGCTCAGCCGTGTGCCGCTCACCTTTGCCTCGGCTTATGATCTTTCGGTGGTACCGCTGTTCGTACTGATGGGTTCGATCGCTGCCCATTCAGGCATGGCGCGTGAGTTGTTCCAGTCGATCAACGTCATGTTCAGTGGCAGGCGCAGCACGTTGGCGACTGCGACCATCGGAGCGTGCGCGGCGCTCGGCGCGGTGTCCGGCTCCTCGGTAGCGATGGTCGCGACCATGAGCCATGTCGCGGTGCCGGAAATGCGTCGCGCCGGCTATGACGAACGGTTGGCGCTCGGCTCGGTGGTAGCTGGCGGCACACTCGGCATTCTAATCCCGCCATCCGTAATGCTGATCTTCTACGGGCTGTCAGCCGTTCAATCGATTCCGAAGCTGTTCGCCGCAGGCATGATCCCGGGGCTGCTGTTGGCGGCGCTGCAGATTGGCGTCGTGAAAACCGCAACCTGGATTGCACCGTCTTGGGCGCCGGTTTCGCCGCGCGCCCCATTGCCCGAGCGCCTACGCGCCGCGCTCGGGATGTGGAAGCTGCTGTTCATATTCCTGCTGTCAATCGGGGGCATTTATGCCGGCTGGTTCAGCCCGACCGAAGCGGCGGCGGTGGGTACTTTTGCGACTATCGTGATCGCGATCCTTACGCGACAATTGACCTTCTGGCGGTTGGCCGATGCGATGATCGAATCGAGTCGTACCACAGCGATGCTGTTCTTCATTCTGCTCGGCGCGATCATGTTTAGCTATTTTATCGTGCAGACGCAGATCGCGACCAATCTCGCCGCCTGGGTCGTCTCGCTGCATTTGCCGCCAACCGCGGTGATGATCGTGGTAGTGCTTTTTTATGTGGCGCTCGGCAGCTTTCTCGAATCCTTGACCATGATTTTGATTACCGTGCCGGTGTTCGCGCCGTTGGCGGAAGGACTCGGATACGATCTGATCTGGTTTGGCGTGTTGCTGGTGGTGCTGATCGAGGTCGGGCTCATTCACCCGCCCATGGGCATGAACCTGTTCGTGCTGCAATCACAACTTCCGAATGCAAAGCTTGGGCAGATGTATATCGGCAGCGCCATGTTTCTTGCAGCGAACGCCATCTTGATTGCATTGCTGCTTGCCTTTCCGCAACTCGCGCTATGGCTTCCGGGCTTGCTGTATTGAAGGGATTAACGCCTCGTCCGCGTTTAATTTCAACAAACCGCGCCGCGCGCTCATTTTTGCACGCCCGCGGCCGTGAACGCCGCCGTCCATTTTTTGATGTCCGCTTGGATGAAATCAGCGAATTCCTTCGGCGTACTGCCGAGGGGGTCGGTGCCCTGCTTCTTGAGTGCGGTTTGGACTTGCTCGAATTTCAGCGCGTCGTTCGCGGCGCCAGAAAGTTTCTCAATGATTGCGGTCGGCGTTCCGGTCGGCGCGAGCAATCCGATCCAGATTCCGGCGTCATAACCACTCATTCCTGCCTCAGCGAGCGTGGGAACATCCGGCATGATTGCCGCCCGCATCGGCTGCGCCACGGCAAATGCCTTCAGCTTATCGGCGGCGACATGCGGCGCCAAAGTCGCGGCCACATTGAACATCAGCGTTATGCGGCCCGTGAGCAGATCTGTGACCGCCTGGTTGCTGCCGCCCTGATAAGGGACGATGATGATCTTGGTGCCGGCCTTCTCATTGAACAGTTGGGCGGCCATGTGGCTTGCCGTGCCGGCACCGGACGAGCCAAAGATCAAACTTTCGGGCTTGCTCTTCGCCAGTGCGACCAACTCTTTGA
>DAHUXA010000292.1 GCA_027307405.1 Hyphomicrobiales bacterium
GAGAAACTCGGCATCATTGGCCGGCGCATCGTCGCCGAGGAAGCCGCCGACGCTCACGGTCCACGTGTCATTCTCCAGCGCGAGGATGACGCCGTTGCGCCAGTTCGGCGCACTGCCGGCAATGACGATGCCGAGCTTGCCGCCGAGATCCTTCACCGCCAGCTGAATGCCGTTGCGCAATTGCTGGCCGAGCACGGCGGGTGGACCGGAGAGCGTGGCGATGACGCCGATCTTGAGCTTATCCTGGGCGCCGGCCGTCGTGGTCAAAAGCCCCATGATTGCTGCTGCAGTTAACGGTGCGAATCCTTTATGCATATCCCCCTCCCTAAACGATATCGTTGTTTGCATCTGCGCGGCATTTTCACCTGTGGGACGGCCCGATGGCAACCGCTGGTACGCCGTGAATCTACGAACTGTAAGTCGATTATCGAGCGTATGAAGACCATGACGCGGGCTTCTGGGCCGCTAGGTGGTGCAGCGTACTCACTGCGCGCCGAGGGGAGCGCTGGCGAGTTCACATCGCTTACATCCTCAGCTATCTTTCGCCGCGTTTTGCCGCGTCGTGCGGGGCAAGGGAGAGTAGCGTGAGTGATCAGGTCAAATACGTCTTGGACGAAAAGGATATTCCGAAATCTTGGTACAACCTGACGGCCGACCTTCCCAAGCCATTACCGCCCGTCTTGCATCCGGGAACCAAGCAGCCGATAGGGCCGGCCGACCTCGAGCCGCTATTTCCGATGGAGCTGATCCTGCAGGAGGTGACGGGCGAGCGGTACCTCGACATTCCGCAGCCTGTGCGCGACGTCTACCGGATGTGGCGGCCCGCGCCGCTAATCCGCGCACGGCGGCTTGAGCAGAAGCTCGGCACGCCGGCCAAAATTTACTTCAAATATGAGGGTGTCTCGCCAGCCGGTTCGCACAAGCCGAACACCGCAGTGGCACAGGCCTGGTACAATAAGCAGGCGGGGATCAAGCGGCTGAGTACGGAGACCGGAGCGGGGCAGTGGGGCTCATCGCTCGCCTTTGCCGGTGCGCTGTTCGGTATCGACGTCACCGTTTTCCAGGTGCGGGTGTCGTACGATCAAAAGCCTTATCGGCGGGCTCTGATGGAGACCTATGGTGCGCGTTGCGTCGCGTCTCCGTCGAACGAGACCGACTGCGGACGCGCCATCCTCAAGCAGCATCCCGACAGCCCCGGTTCGCTCGGCATTGCTATATCGGAAGCGGTCGAGGTGGCGGCCAAGGATCCGGCGGTGAAATATTCGCTCGGATCGGTGCTCAATCACGTATTGCTGCACCAGACGATCGTTGGGCAGGAGGCGATCAACCAGTTCGAAAAGGCCGGCGACGATCCCGACATCGTGATCGGCTGCACCGGCGGGGGCTCGAACTTTGCCGGCCTCGCATTTCCGTTTCTCGGCTTGCAATTGCGCGGCGGACGCAAGCGGCGCGTAATCGCGGTGGAGCCGTCGGCCTGTCCTTCGCTGACGCGCGGCAAGTACGCCTATGATTTTGGCGACACCGCGCACCTGACGCCGCTGGTCAAGATGTATACGCTCGGCTCTACCTTCATCCCACCCGGCTTTCACGCTGGCGGCCTGCGCTATCACGGTATGTCGCCGCTTGTGTCGCACGTCTACGAGCTCGGCCTGATCGAAGCGCGCGCCTATCATCAGAGGACCTGCTTCGAAGCCGGCGTAGAATTTGCGCGCTGCGAAGGCATTGTGCCGGCGCCGGAGGCCAATCACGCGGTGCGCTGTGCCATCGATGAGGCGCTGCGCTGCAAGAAGGAGGGCAAGAAGGAAACCATCCTCTTCAACCTCTCCGGTCACGGCCATTTTGATATGCAGGCGTACATCAACTACTTCGAAGGCAAGCTGGTCGACCAGGACTACGACGAAAAGGAACTTGCTATGGCGTTGGCAGGCTTACCAAGCGTAGCCGCGTGATCCTGTCCTGGTCGCCTGCTCACCACAGAATTTTCATCCGAAGAGGAAGGCCATGATCGAGCCCTATAACGCCGTCGGTCTGATCCCTAGCTTCTGGGGCATTCGCCGCCGCGAGGAGATCAAGCACAACATCGAACATCTCAAAGGGCTGACCAAGGCGGCGTTCTGGCTCTCCAATCTCGATATTCCAGTACGTCTGCTTGCCATCCCCGAGGGTGCGCTGATGGGCTTTAATGACGAAGTGCTGGACGTCGATCACACCGACTACGCCCGCACCTGCTGCATTGACATTCCGGGGCCCGAAACCGACGAGATCGGCAAACTGGCGCGGCAATGGAACGTCTATATCATGGCGCAGGCCAAGGCGCGCCACAAAGACTGGAAGAATCGCTTCTTTAACATAGGCTTCATCGTTGATCCGGACGGTAACATTATTTTGCAACACTACAAGCTAAGTGCGCTTTTGCCGGTCGAGCGTTCGGTGTCGCCACACGACATTTACGATTGGTGGATCAAGAAATACGGACGTACGCTCGACGCCTTCTGGCCGGTCGCCGACACCAAGATCGGGCGGCTCGGCATCATGATGGCGATGGAGGGCAATTATCCTGAGAACGGGCGCGGCCTGGCAATGAACGGCGCCGAGGTGGTGTACCGCGCGTCGATGCCGGCGCCGTTCACCGAAAATGACATTTTCGAAATCTCCAACCGCGCCCGTGCACTGGAAAACAACATGTATATCGTGG
>DAHUXA010000293.1 GCA_027307405.1 Hyphomicrobiales bacterium
GAGATAGAGCGCGATCTACGGGGTCGGCGTGGCGATGAGATTGTGTTCGGAGGCGGCAAGAGCCTGCGCGAAGGCATGGGCATGGACAACCGGCTAACGCGCAAGGCCGGGGCGCCTGACCTTGTCATCACCAACGTCACAATTATCGACGCAGTACAAGGCGTGGTAAAAGCCGACGTCGGGATCAAAGACGGACTCATTTGTGCCATCGGCAAGTCCGGCAATCCGCAGACCATGGATGGCGTGACTCCCGGTTTGGAGCTTGGTCTCGCAACTGATGCGATCTCGGGCTCGCATTTGATTCTGACCGCGGCCGGAATCGACACCCACATTCATTTTATCTCACCGCAGCAGGCAGAGGCAGCTTTATCCAACGGAACGACGACCTTGATTGGCGGAGGAACGGGTCCGTCAGATGGCTCCAACGCTACGACGGTCACGCCGGGCCCAGGCAACATCGAAATGATGCTGAAATCTTTCGAGGGCTGGCCTGTCAACGTCGGCATCCTTGGCAAGGGGCATGGACACGGCAAAGCCGCGCTGGTGGAGCAAATCGAGGCCGGTGCGGTCGGCTTTAAATGTCACGAAGACTGGGGGACTACTCCGGCCGTGCTTCGGTCCGCGCTCACCGTGGCGGACGAGATGGACGTGCAGGTCTGCATCCATACCGATACATTGAACGAATCCGGATTCGTCGAAGACACGATCGATGCTTTCGAAGGACGTACTGTCCATTCGTTCCACACTGAAGGTTCTGGAGGTGGGCACGCACCCGACATCATAAGGATCTCCGCGCTGCCAAACGTTCTCCCGTCGTCAACAAATCCCACGCTTCCCTACGGGATCAATTCGCAGGCCGAGCTCTACGACATGATCATGGTCTGCCACCATCTCAGTCCTGATATTCCGTCAGACGTAGCGTTCACTGAGAGCCGCATCCGGGCCGAGACCATCGCCGCCGAGAACGTTTTGCAGGATCTGGGCGTGATTTCGATGTTCTCGAGCGACTCGCAGGCTATGGGACGGATCGGGGAATGCTGGCTGCGTGCTATTCAGACCGCCGATGCCATGAAGACCGGCCGCGGCAAGCTACCGGAGGATGCGCCAGGCAACGACAATTTCCGCGTGCTGCGCTACGTGGCGAAAATCACGATAAATCCCGCGATCGCGCACGGTATTTCGAAAGTCCTAGGCTCGGTCGAGGTCGGAAAGATGGCGGACCTGGTCTTATGGGAGCCGGCCTTCTTCGGTGCCAAGCCCAAACTCATCATCAAGAACGGCCAGATCAGCTGGGCGCTTATGGGTGATCCAAACGCGTCGTTGCCGACGCCGCAGCCGGTCTATTACCGGCCGATGTTCGGCGCGTTTGGCGATGCACTGGCGAGGAACTGCATTTCGTTTGTCTCTCGTGCAGCGCACGCCGCGGGTATCCAGAAGCGCCTGGGGCTCAAGCGGAAGGTGATGCCCGTCCAGAATATCCGCAAGGTTCGCAAACGTGATATGGTCCGCAACTCCGGCACTCCAGATATCAAGGTGGATGCGGAAACATTCGCTGTCACCGTCGATGGAGTGCATGCAACGGTTCCACCGCTAAAGGTGGTTTCGCTCAATCAGAAATATTTCTTTAGCTAGCAAGTTCCCCATGGTCATCATTGAAACAGTTATCGGCAACATCAACGATCGCGAATGGGCGAAGCGATTGTCCGGTGCCAGCATCGATATTCTTGAACTGGATCAGTGGGAGGCGCAGAAAAATCGCTTCCGGAAAAAGACTGCCAAAGGAACCGAACTGGCCGTCGCGCTTGACCGTGGGACAGCCATGCGCGACGGCGACATATTGGTCTGGGAGCCGAGCAAGGCCACTGGCATCGCGGTGCGGATACGCCTCCGCGAAGTGATGATCATTCATCTGGACGGCTTGGCCCATGTCGCACCCGAGATTGCGATGCGCACCTGCCTGGAACTAGGACACGCGCTCGGCAACCAGCACTGGCCCGCGCTAATCAAAGGCGATCATGTCTATGTGCCACTTACCGTCGACCGCAAGGTAATGGCCTCCGTTATGAAGACGCATCGCTTCGAAGACATTCGTTATGAGTTTGTGCCGGGCAGCGAGGTGGTTCCCTATCTCGCGCCACATGAATCGCGCCGGCTATTCGGTGGTGCCGAAGGCCAAGTGCATTCTCACGCGCATGAAACCTATGCCGAGTTAGATGCCGAAACGGGGCACGTGCACAGTCGCTCCCCAATCCGTCCCCACACGCATAGTCATGGCCATTCCGGCGACCACGTCCATTTGCATGGATCGCCGGCGCGTCTTGCAGATGACAATACAAAGTGATCGTGCCGGAGCGCCGCGAACGGCGGCGCTTCTCGCTCGGATGCTGCAATTCGGGGACTCAATGTTCCCGATCGGCGGGTTTTCGTTTTCGTGTGGCCTGGAATCAGCGATTCAAAAGGGCATCGTCGTGGATACCGCGACGCTTGCGGCCTACGCACGCACTGCGGTGGAACAGGCGGCACGTGGCGACGGAATCGCCCTAATTGCCGCACACAACGCCGCGACCACGGGCGACTTCGATGCGCTCGTCCAAATAGACAACGCCGTATTCGCACGCAAGTTGTCTGAAGAGACACGGACAATGACGGTCCGTATGGGCAAGA
>DAHUXA010000294.1 GCA_027307405.1 Hyphomicrobiales bacterium
TGTGACGCGATCGGCGTGGCCGAGCGGGCCCTGCGACGTGGTGAGCAAAAGATATTCCTCGCGGTAAATCGGAACGGCGCTGACGTCGCCGATCGGCTCGTTGCTCAAATAAGTAACGCCGGCATCGATCTCGCGCTGGCGCAGCATATTAAGGAGCGCGGTCGAGGTGCGTCCAAGCACGGTGAAACGCACGTTTGGATGCCGCTTGTGCAGCGGAACCGTAAGTTTGGCGACGAGCGGCATCGCCGAAGGAATTGCCGCGATGCGCAAGTGCGAATCCACACCGGTCTTGAGGCCGAGAAGGTCCTGCCGCATCGCCCGCGCATCGCCAACGAGCCGATGCGCCCAAACCAGGAGTCGCTCGCCCTCCGGCGTGAAACCTTGAAAGCGCGAGGCGCGCTTCACCAGCGGCGTATTGAGCATCTGCTCGAGACTTTGGATGCCGAGCGACAGCGTCGGTTGCGCGACCCCACAGCTTTCCGCAGCGCGCCCGAAGTGCCGTTCACGCGATAGCGCGATCATGAATTCCAGCTTTTCGAGCATGGCCTGCTCCGTGTGTTCAATTGCTGTCAGCGACAGCCTATTTAGCGCGATTGACAATGGCAATCAGTCAACAATTTAGGACAGCAATTTTTCAATTTAAAAAGCTAATTAACTGCATGCGTACCGACGAAAGTGGCATTGACGAGGTGGCGATTGCAGAAGGCAATGGCCACATGGCGCGTTGTGAATCTCATTTTGTTTTTGAGATCGCAATGCGAGTGGGGGAGTCAAAAAAAGAAGGCCGCGCAATTCGCGAGTCGAAGCTTTTCAATCAATGGGAGGAAATAAAAATGTCACACATCCAAAAAGACGGCGCGGTCTCGCGTCGTGTGTTGTTGCAAGCCGGTGCCGGCCTTGCGGGCGGCGCATTGTTGCCGCAAGCGTTCACGTTGCCGGCCTTCGCTGTCGGAGTTGACGAAAGATCGCCGCTCGGCACTTGGCCGGATGGTTCGAAGGGCGACACCGTCAATGTCGGTGCCGCCGTGCCGCGCACCGGAACTTATGCTGTGCAGGGCGAAGATGAGCTCAAGGGTTGGCAGCTCGCGGTCGAGCACATCAATAATGGCGATCCGCTGCTCAAGAAGATCGCGCCCAAGGTAACCAACGGACTGCTCGGCAAGAAGGTGAATCTGGTTGCCGCCGATAGCGCCGCAAAGCCAAACCAGGCGGTGCAGGAGATCCAGACCTTCATCAATCAGAACAAGATCATTCTGATGACCGGCTCGACCTCCAGCGCTGTTGCCGTGGCGCTCAACAAGTTCGCGCAGCGCGAGAAGGTGCTCTATCTCACCGGCATCTCGGGCTCGAACGACACGACCGGCAAGGACTGCGTCCGTTACGGTTTCCGCCAGAATTTCTATGGCGAGACCGCGGCCAACGCGATCGGTCCGGTATTGGTGAAGGCCTATGGCAAGAACAAGAAGGCGGCGTTTATGACGCCGGACTACACCTACGGCCACACCGTCACCAAGTCGGTCAATGAGTATCTGACCAAGAACGGCGGGTGGACGCAGGTCACCAACCAGGTCTCACCGCTTGGCACGCAGGACTTCAGCCAGTACATCACCAACATCGCCAACTCCGGCGCTGACGTCATTATCAACGTCAACTGGGGCCGCGATGCGGTGCTGTCGGTGCAGCAGTGCAAGCAGTTCGGTGTGACGCCGAAGATGCAGATGGTGATCCCCTATCAAATCCCGTTCCTCGCCAAAGAAACGGGTCCGGAGCTCACCGCCAACGTCTATGCCGCGACCGACTTCTGGTGGACGCTGGAAGACAAGTACCCGCTCGCCAAGATGTTCGTCGAGGCGTTCGACAAGAAGTACGGCTACAAGCCGGAGTGGGGCGCCAACAACGCCTACATGTCGTTTGCCATCTGGGCCCGCATGGTGTCTGAGGCAGGCTCGTTCTATCCGCCGGATGTCATCCGGCAATACGAAAAGGGCGAGAAATTCGACTCGACCGTTGGTCAGGTCTATTTCCGCAAGGAAGATCACCAGCTTGTCCGTCCCGTCATCATCGTCAAAGGCAAAGAGCCTAAGGCAATGAAGAACAAGGAGGACTACTGGGAAGTCCTTGAGGTGGTTGACGGCGCGCCGCTGATGCAAAAGCCGGACGCCTTCGGCTGCAACCTCGGCGACTACACCTGAGTTGTATCTGAGAATTAGCGCCGCAGGCGAAGCGATATGCCTGCGGCGCGATACCCAATTCAGCCGGGCGCGGCAGCGGCCGGTTCGGGCGACCTTATTCGATGATCAACTGGGCCAATTTCATATCGCAATGCTTCAACGGGCTGGTGCTGGGCGCTTTGCTCGCGCTGATCTCGTCGGGGCTGACGATCATTTACGGCACGCTCGGTGTGCTGAATCTGGCGCATGGCGCGATGTTCATGCTCGGCGGCTACGCCGGCTGGCTGGCCTATAGCTACACGGAATCTTTCATCGTCGCGGTCATCGCCGGCTCGCTGTTCGGGATGCTCGTTGGCGTGTTCGTGGAGCGGATCATCATCCGCTACTTCTACGACCGGCCGGACGAAGACCAGCTCCTTGTCACCTTTGGCCTTGGCATTGTCTTCGTCGAGCTGGTG
>DAHUXA010000295.1 GCA_027307405.1 Hyphomicrobiales bacterium
TTCATGGCCTGTACAATAACCGGACCACCTGCAAAACTGCCAGCCAATACACTAATCCCAAGGAACGCCGCGTATGAATTTCCCCAAGCCTTCCGTCGGCATGCTGCCGAACGACCGTCTCGATTATTCCGCCATTCCGACGCGCAAGCCGCTGAAGCTGCCAAAAGGCGCGCGCATGGTGGTGTGGACCATCACTAATGTCGAGGAATGGGACCCGACGCAGACCATGCCGCGCACCGTACTCACCCCGCCGGCCGGCGGCTCGCCGATGCCGGACATTCCGAACTGGTGCTGGCACGAATATGGCAACCGCGTCGGCTTCTGGCGCCTGTTGCAAGTTTACGACGATTTCAAGATTCCCGGCGTGATGAATATCAACGGCGTCGCGGTGAACGCATATCCCGACATCGTGAAGGCCTGTGTCGAGCGCAAATGGGAATTCATCGGCCACGGTTACACCCAGCGCAACATGCAGAAAGTGGAGAACGAACGCGCCGACATCCGCAAGAGCGCCGAGGTGCTCGAGCAAGCGACCGGCAAGCGCCCGCGCGGCTGGCTCGGACCCGGGCTCACCGAAACCTGGGAGACGCCGGATATCCTCGCCGAGGAAGGCTACGACTACGTGGCCGACTGGGTGCTCGACGACCAGCCGGTGTGGATGAAGACGCGCGGCAAGCCGATCCTCAACATTCCCTACACACAGGAATGCAACGACGTCGCCATGATGCTGATCCAGCATCACAAGGCGTCCGAATTCTACGAACGCGCAATGGATCAGTTCGAGCAGATCTACAAAGACGCCAAGGGTTCGGCGCGGGTGATGGCGATTTCGGTGCACCCCTACATCATGGGTGCACCGCACCGGGCGAAATATTTCCGCAAGATCTACGAGAAGATCCGGAAAAAGCGCGACGTGCTGTTCTGGACCGGCGCGCAGATCGCCGATTGGTATATGAAGGCCGGCCCGAAGGCGGGGTAGCCCAACTTCGTTCATCCCCGCGCAAGCGGGGATCCAGCGCAAATTTACGGACGCTAAGTTTAGCCGCTGGATTCCCGCTTACGCGGGAATGAGGGGGTGTCGGGCGTGTGCAAAGCTATCCCCAGTGTCATGCCCGGCCTTGTGCCGGGCATCCACGTCTTTTATGCATCAAGTCCGCACAGCAAGACGTGGATGGCCGGGACAAGCCCGGCCATGACGGCCGAGAGAGTGAAGGCATGACCTCCACCGCCCAATTCCTCGACAGAAAAACGATCGCCGAGCTGACTGCACGGATGTATCTCGACACCGGCGCGGTCCGCTTCATGAGCGACAAGCCGTTCATTTTCACGAGCGGCTGGGCAAGCCCGGTCTACAACGATTCACGCTGGCTGATGTCGTTTCCGGACGTGCGCTCGACGCTGATGGATTTCGCCGTTCACACTATCGAGCGCGACATCGGCCGCGACAACATCGACGCGGTGGCGGGTGGCGAAACCGCCGGCATTCCGTTTGCCGCCTGGGTTGCCGACCGCATGCATTTGCCGATGCAGTACGTGCGCAAGAAGCCGAAGGGGTTCGGGCGCGGCGCGCAGATCGAGGGACAATTGATTCCCGGCCAGCGCGTGCTGCTGGTTGAGGATCTTGCCACCGACGGCAAGAGCAAGGTCAATTTTATCAACGCGCTGCGCGAGGCTGGTGGCAAATGCGACCACTGCTTCGTCATTTTCTTTTACGACATCTACCCACAGGGCAAGAAAATCTTGCGTGATCTCGACGTCACGTTGCACGCGCTGACAACCTGGAAAGACGTGCTGGCAGTCGCCAAGGCGAGCGGCAAATTCGATCCGAAAATGCTGGCCGAAGTTGAGAAATTCATCGGCGATCCGGCCGGCTGGTCGAAGGCGCACGGCGGGGCCGCTGAAGCGGCGGAATAGTCTTTCACGCAGCGAACGTAGGGTGGGCTAAGGCGCGATAGCGCCGAGCCCAGAGAGATTCATTGACAGGCTGCCGGCGGGCTTCGCTGCGCTCAGCCCACCCTACATGAAGTTGCTACGCTGTCGCGATCGTGGTCCAATTCCTCAAGGAGGCCTGTCATGGCGAAAGCAAAACGCAAGGCGAAGGCTACCAGGGCAAAGACCAAAAAAAGCAAAAAGAAAATCGTTGCCAAGTCCAGCAAACGCGCCAAAGCACGCAAGCCGCAGCGTTTCACGGTCAGCCACCACCGCGAAGAGGACTTCGACCAGGGCTTGCGGCCCTACTCGGCCTATCGCGATCTCGGCCTCGCGCCGGCGACCGGCGGCATGGTGCAGGCTCACGTCATCCGCATGACCAAGCCGTTCAGCGCGGATGAAGTCGCGATCCCGCATTATCACGACGTCGATTTCCAGATGGTCTATGTGCTCAAGGGCTGGTTCACGAGCGAGTTCGAGGGCTATGGCGCGCACACGTTCCGTGCCGGCTCGTGCTGGATCCAGCCGCCGAAGATCAAGCACACCGTGCTCGACTATTCAGACGACTGCGAGGTGCTGGAGATCATCGTGCCGGCCAACTTCAAGACAGTCGAGCTTACCAAGTAGGATGGGTTTCGCGCAGCGAACCCATCAGGGAGGACACCATGAAAACATCTTTCACCCGCCGCACGCT
>DAHUXA010000296.1 GCA_027307405.1 Hyphomicrobiales bacterium
CATCCAGCGGCCACTATTTTCGGTTACGGGTCTTGATCTTCAGGTTATTTTCAAATGGCAGATCGCGCGCAAGCGGTTGTTTTGGCTGATGAAATCGATGCGGAAGCCGGCCGGGTCGATGCTGGCCCGGCGTCTGCCCCAACGCTGAGATCAAGCCCGGAACGGTTCATCAACCGTGAGCTGTCGTGGCTTCATTTCAATCGGCGAGTGCTCGAAGAGGCGGCCAACGAGCATCATCCGTTGCTCGAACGTGTGCGGTTTCTGTCTATTTCCGCCAACAATCTTGACGAATTTTTCATGGTGCGCGTCGCCGGTCTCAAGGGCCAGCTGCGGCAGGGCATTCTGACGAAGAGTCCGGATGGGCTGACCCCGTCCGAGCAGCTGACCCGGATTGGAGAAGCGGTCTCGCAGCTCGCGACCGATCAGCAGAAACGCTGGCAGGAAATACGACCAGCACTCGCTGCCGCAAACGTGGCGTTTGTGGAGGGAAGCGACCTTAAAAAACCGGAGCGCAATTGGCTGGAAGAGCATTTCCTCACGCACGTCTTCCCACTGTTGACGCCGCTCGCGATCGATCCTGCGCATCCATTCCCCTTCATCCCAAATCTGGCCTTCTCAATCGCGTTGCAGCTCGCGCGCACGAAAGACGGCAAGGCGATGAATGCGCTCATACGCATGCCGCAAAAGATCGAGCGATTCATCAGACTCCCGAGCGCCGCCGATCAGGGTATCCGGCTGATCACTCTGGAAGACGCGACGGTGCTGTTCATCGGCCGGCTGTTTCCCGGATACACGGTCAAGGGGCAGGGGGCATTCCGCGCCATTCGCGACTCCGAAGTGGAAATCGAGGAAGAGGCCGAAGACCTGGTGCGACTGTACGAGACCGCGCTCAAGCAGCGGCGGCGCGGTTCGGTGATCCGGCTGGAACTCAGCACGTCGATGCCGGGAGAATTATGCAGCTTCGTGCAACGCGCGCTCGCGGTCGCCGATGACGAAGTGTGCCGGGTCGATGGGGTGCTCGCGCTCAACGATCTCAACCAGCTCACCAAGCTTGATCGGCCCGATCTTGAGTTCGTGCCTTACAATCCGCGTTATCCAGAACGCATCCGCGACCATGGTGGCGACTGCTTTGCTGCCATTCGGCAAAAAGACCTCGTCGTGCACCACCCTTACGAATCGTTCGATGTCGTGGTGCAATTCCTCCAGCAGGCGGCGCGCGATCCCAACGTGGTCGCAATCAAGCAGACACTTTACCGGACGTCGGCCGAATCGCCGATCGTGAAGCAACTTGTTGAAGCAGCCGAGGCCGGCAAATCCGTCACCGCGCTGGTTGAGCTCAAGGCGCGCTTCGATGAGGAAGCGAATATTCGCTGGGCGCGAGACCTCGAGCGCGCAGGCGTGCAGGTGGTGTACGGATTCATCGAGTTAAAGACGCACGCCAAGTTGTCGTTGGTGGTGCGCCGCGAAGCCGGCGAGCTTGCGACCTATGTGCATGTCGGCACAGGTAACTATCATCCAGTCACTGCGCGCATCTATACCGATCTGTCATTCTTTACGGCCGATGCGGTCATCGGCCGCGATGTCGCGCGCATCTTCAACTACATCACCGGCTACGCTGAGCCGGCTGAACTTGAACGCATGGCAATTTCGCCCATCAGCCTCCGCAAGCGCATCCTCGACCACATCACGCAGGAGATCGCGCACGCAAAGGCCGGTCGGCCTGCGTCGATCTGGATGAAGATGAATTCTCTGGTTGATCCGGGGATCATCGATGCACTTTACGACGCTTCAGCCGCGGGCGTCGCAATTGACCTGATCGTGCGCGGCATCTGCTGTCTGCGGCCGGGGGTGCCGGGACTGTCCGAAAATATCCGCGTCAAATCTATCGTCGGACGTTTCCTGGAGCACGGGCGCATCTATTGTTTCGGGTCCGGCCATTTGCTGCCGCATGCGAAGTCCGCGATTTATATCTCGTCCGCCGACATGATGCCACGCAATCTCGACCGCCGGGTCGAAGTCCTGTGTCCGATTCTCAATTCCACCGTGCACGAACAAGTTCTCGGCCAAATTATGGTGGCCAATTTCAAGGACAACGAGCAAAGCTGGAAGCTCTTGCCCGATGGCAGTTCCACGCGCATAAAGGCCGCGTCGGGCGAAGAACCTTTCAACGCCCATAAATATTTCATGACGAATCCGAGTCTGTCAGGCCGTGGGAAATCGCTCAAGGAATCGCCGCCGCGCAGCCTTATACGCCGCCTCATCGAAGGCGCGTAAGCGTTCACCCGCGATCGTCGCCTCGGCAAAAGGCCGTCTCGACCACGGCCCGCCGATTGCCGTCATCGATATCGGCTCGAACTCGATCCGCCTTGTTGTGTATGAGGGGCTGACGCGCTCGCCGACGCCGATCTTCAACGAAAAAGTCCTGGCCGGGCTCGGGCGGCAAGTGCAGTCGACCGGCCTGCTGCCGATTGACGCGATCGATACGGCATTCGACGCGCTCCGGCGCTTCCGCGCCTTGTGCGATATTTTGCATGTGCGCCGCATCTGGGCGATCGCTACGGCTGCCTGCCGGGATGCGCGCAATGGCCGCGCTTTCATCGCCGAGGCAGAACGCATCT
>DAHUXA010000297.1 GCA_027307405.1 Hyphomicrobiales bacterium
GCAGGAGTCGCCATCGTCGGCTTGGATTTGCTCTCCGATGCCGGATTGGCAATCTCGCGCGCGCCCTTGATCGCTGCCAGCGTACGGCTGTCGAGGTTGTAGAGATCGCGGCGTATTTGCAACTTGCCCGCGTCGTCGACAAAGGCAGTCTGATAGGTCAAGTAGATCCAGATCGGCCCCGACCCCAGCGAAATCTCCTGCTCGGTGCCGCCGGCGTAAAGACTCTTGACCTTCTCCGCCGTCCACTGCTCCTCAGGGTGCACCATGCCGGCAAGGACTTCGGCGTATTTGGGAGCATCCTGCACGCGCATGCAGCCGTGACTCTCGGCCCGCACAACGTGGGCGAACAGGTATTGGTCCGGGGTGTCGTGCTGAAACACCGTCAGACGATTAAAGAAATTGAACCGGACGTGCCCGAGCGGATTCTGGCCGCCCGGCGGCATCGTGATCTCCACCTCGCCGTTGACGCGTTTTACGCGCATCCCCATACGCGCCAGCGCGCCGGGCTCTCTCGCCTCCGCCGGCAGGTACTCGTTCCGAACGATCGACGCCGGCACCTTCCAGGTCGGGTTGATGGTGATGGAATCCATCTGCTGCGCCAGCAGCGGGCTCGGCATGCTCGGCTTGCCGACCACAACGCGCGAGGTCCACACCTGCCGTCCGTCGTGGATCGCCTTGAGAGTGAAGTCGGGCTCGTTGACCTCCACGCGCGATTTGCGGATGTCGCGGGGGTACCAGCGCCAGCGTTCCATGTTGGCGATGACAGTATCGATGCGGCTGTCGTTCGTGGGACTGAGCTTTTTGACCGTGCGAGCATCCAGATTGCCGGTCGGAGGCAAATCGTTGGCCCGCTGATATTCTTTGACGGCTTCAGCGAGTTTCTCATCATAGCGCAGATCGGTAGCCTCGCGGGGAACACCAAGGCGCTCGCGCAATTGCGGCACGCGGGCATCTTCCATCGGACGCTTGCGCTTGAAGGTGAGCATCCGACCCACTGCGATCCCGTCGCGAGCACCGCCGGCCGTCCTGCCACGCAACTGCGACAGCGCGGCTTTGAGCTTCTGATAATTCTCGTATGGCGGGCTGAACTGATCGAGCGCCTGGCCGGCGTCGTCCCCCTCGACGACGGCCGCCAGCACCACGGCCGGATCGGGCGCGCGTTGCGGCAGCGCGATGTTGTCCTCTCTCACTTGGCGATGGGGAACACGTCCGGCCTGCAAGTGCCGCGCATAGGTAAGCACAGTCTGCGTGAGGCTCAGTTCGGCCTCCGCCAGCGCATCCGGCGAAAGCCCACCAAAGGTCGGTGTCTTGTAGTCAGCATGGTCGAGACCGTCGACGTCGGCATTCTTGAGGCGGGCAATCACCGCCTTGCTCCGCGCATTCTCCACGCCCTTGTCGAGCCAAAGCGGCGCCAGATTGCGCTTTTGATAGAAGGTTTCGACAGCCGCATGCTCCTTTTCGTCGGCGAAGATGCGGTTCGGTTTTGTGTCTAGGAGATCGCGAATCCGTTCCGCGATCGCCCGGTCAGCAGGATCGAGCGCGGTCAATCGGTCGGGCGCTCGGCTCTCTTCGCGCGCAATCGCTGGAGCGGCTGCCTGCGTAGCGCTGGCCGGCGGTGAGGTGAGCGCATCGGCGGCTGAGGCATCGCCTGCTTTCGACGGATCGCGTAGACCTGCCTGAGACGGCTCCGTCTGTTGCCCAAGCGCAGATACCGAAGCAGCTAGAATAAGCACAAGTGCTGCGCTCGCGAGGAACTGGTCAAGACGGCCACTCATCGGGTTCCTCTCAAAAGCTCGGTGAATTTGCCGGGAGAACGCAAGCGATATGGTTGCCGGTTCTCGCGTGGCCACGAACTGCGGAGTGAACACGCTGTCGGTGCGCCCAGCAACAGGTGGCGCTGCGTTTTCCGCTACTTTCGGGCGATTTCGATGCGCTGATACCTGGTTGCCAGAAGCGTTGCGATTGGCACTTGGCTACTTCAACAATGTCCGCTTCTGGCCCTTAGCGGACATCCCTAGTTGCACCGCACATGTCCGCTATTGGGGGTAAAGCGGACATGGGCTGATGCACCGCAAATGTCTGCTTTTGACCCAAAGCGGACATTCGCAATACTCAGACAATCCCGACGAGATATTCGCCCGTGTACTGAGGCAGCTCTTTCTCTACGAGCGACTTAAAGCAATCAGTCTCCTTCGGCGATCACGTATCTCGGGGCGCGAATAAAGGTATCCAGTTCTTCCGTCGCGATTTGCGAAACATCAATGCGCGAGCGCGGGAAATACGATTGGTTTTTTTGGAATTAGTGGATTGCGATCGGGAACGATCGGCGTGGAGGATGTGATGACGAAATCCTTTTTGCGGCTGATCGCAGTTTTAGTGCTGGCAACGGCGGTAATGCCGCTAAACGCCAATGCACAGGAACCGACGAAGGAAGGGCCGCCTAAAGCCGCGCCCGCCAGGCCCGCAACACCCGCAGCAAGACCCGCGCCACCCGCCGCCCGGCCTGCGCCGCCACCGGCCGCGCGCGCGCCGGCAGCGCGTCCGGCACCGCCACCAACTGTGCGAGCGCCGGCTGCCCGACCCGCACCTGCTGCACGTGCCCCGGTAGCG
>DAHUXA010000298.1 GCA_027307405.1 Hyphomicrobiales bacterium
GACCGTCCAGTTCAGGAACTGAAGGTGGCTGTCGGTACCCCACTGGTTGAGGTCGAAGAAATCGGCCATGCTGAACTTGCCGACACGAAACTCGATGCGACGAGCGGCAAGCGAGGTAGCAAGGCTCAGCTCATCGCGCTCGGCTTCGACGCGCAGGTCACTGGCGTGATGCTCGGCGGCACGATCCACGACGTAGCGCAGGTGGTCGGCGCCGGATATGCCGTGTCCGATGCCGCCGGCAACACGGCGGTGATCGTAAAATTGTTCCGCGTTTTCCTGCTATTACCGGTGGTGCTCAGTATCGGCTGGTATTTCACGCGCATGGGCATGCGCCACGGCGAGGCGCACGTACCGGTGCCGGTATTCGCCGTCGTGTTCCTGCTGCTGTGCCTGGTGAACAGCGCCGTGCCGCTTTCGCCGTCGCTGCTGCCCCTCTACGCACCCGTGAAAAGCGTACTCGTGGAGGTTTCGACGTGGGGCCTGCTACTCGCCATCGGCGCGCTCGGTCTCGGCACGTCGGTAAAGGCCATCATTGGACTCGGCTGGCGGCACGTCACCACCGTGCTCGGCACAACGGCCGTCATCCTCGTGGTGACAACCGGCGGTTTACTGTTGCTGAGGCTGGTCTAACAGCTGGGCCGGAGTAACCCGCTGACATTTTAGCGCTCAATTTCAAATTCGTTGTGGATCAACTCCCGGATCTGCTTCTTGAGTGCGATGACATTTGGATCGTCCTCATCGCGCGGTCGCGGCAGATCGACATAAAGATCGGCCTTGATTGTGCCTGGTCGGCGCGTCATCACCAGGATGCGGTCCGACAAAGCAATCGCCTCCTCAATGCTATGAGTCACCAGCAAGCAGGTCTTGCGCGCGTGTTGCCAGATTCGCAGCATTTCTTGCTGCATCAGCCCTCGGTTTTGCGCATCGAGCGCGGCAAACGGTTCGTCCATTAGCAAGATCTGCGGTTCGACCGCCAGCGCGCGTGCTATCGAGACGCGCTGACGCATGCCGCCGGATAGCTGATGTGGATACCGCTTCTCGAACCCGGTTAGGCCGACCAGGTGGATGTAATTGTTGACAATGCTCTTTTGCTTCTCGCGCGCCACATTCTTCATCTGCAGACCGAAGGCGATGTTGTCTTCAACCGTGAGCCAATGGAAGAGCGCGTAATCCTGGAAGATCATGCTGCGTTCCCAGCCCGGTTTGCCGATCGGCTTGCCATCGAGCAGCAGCTCACCTTCGGTCGGCTCCTCAAAGCCGGCCACCAGCGTCAGCAGCGTGGTCTTGCCGCAGCCGGAATGTCCCAGCACCGAGCAGAATTCGTTGTGATTGACGGTGAAATTTACGCCTCGCAGCGCCATCACCGACGGATCGTCAGCACTATGGCCGGGGAATTCCTTGGCTACGCCGCTTGCCGTCAAAGTGGCCATTGCGCGGTCTATCGCTAGGCAGCCAGCGCGCGCGACCAAGGCATCGTTCGCCGCCCGATGACGCGAATCGTGCGGTCAATGACCAGCCCAACAATGCCAATAGTGATCATGCCAACGATGACGACGTCGGTACGCAGCAGCGTGCGCGCGTCATTGATTAGAAAACCAAGGCCCGAATTCGCACCGACCAGCTCGGCGGCCACCAGCGCCAACCAGCCGACACCGAGGCCGACGCGAATACCGGTGATGATCTGCGGCAACGCCGCTCGCAGAACGATCCGGCGGAGAATGCGCAGCTCACAGGCACCCAGGCACTGGGCCGCGCGGATGATGTTGGGCTCAATATTCTTCACGCCGGCGATGGTATTCAACAAAATAGGAAAAAACATGCCGAGGAAGATGATGAACTGGTTTTGCACGTCGCCAATACCGAACCAAAGAATGGACAGCGGGATCCAGGCAAGTGGCGGCACCGGACGCAATACTTCGATTAGCGGGTCAACCTGTTCATTGATGGTCTTCGACCAGCCCATGGCGATCGCGAGGGGGATTGCCGACATCGCCCATAAGAAGGCAACGATTTCGCGGCTGAGACTGTCGCGCAAATGAACGAACAGTTCGCCGGACTGGATCAAGTCCCAACCGGCACGAGCGAACGCCGACGGCGGCGGCAGTAGGACCGCCGTCGTCTTGTCGAGTACGTACGTGCTCGTCACCTGCCACAGCACCAGTACGACCGCGAGCAGGCCAAAATTCTTCAGACGCTTCACGCCAACCAGCCAGCGCGACTGTATCTTGCTCGCCTTGGCGATCCCGACGGTCGCGATCGTGCTCATTCGCGGTGCGCCCTTTTGGCCAGACTAGCATGCCGCCGGTGGGGCGGCATGCCATTTCAGAGATCAGGGATTGTAGGTCTTTCCCCCAAAAGACCATGACTTGGTTAGGTCACCCTTTTCCGGGAATGGTTGCGGCTCTTTCAGATTGAGCGGCGTGACATATTCCGGATATGGGAATTTATCGAGCGAGCCCTTCCAGCCGGCCGGGATGAATGGAGGCGTCTCGGGCACCTTCCAGCCGAGTTTGGCGAAAGTCTTGTCCATGAAAGAGGCGTCGACCGAATTGGCAAAGTCTGCGGCCTTGAGCGGAC